>NZ_WUBV01000008.1:0-212061 GCF_009807105.1 Natrialba sp. INN-245
TTCGAGAGATCGACAACGTGCTTCTTCCGTCCCATTCCTGTAGAGAGGCGCTCAAGGGAGATAACCTAGTCTGTCCACGGTTGGGACGGTACTAGTCGATTCACTCGAGCGAACGCGTAAACAGCCACCGCACTCGTCGACGTGACCGGCACGATCGTTTTATTCTGTCTCACCGACGGAAAAGTATCGTCAGACTCATTTCATCATCCGCCCGAGTACCCGTATGAGCACCCTGCCCGCCCCGAGCGACCAGCCGCCGTCGCGATCCGGCATCGTCGCTGCCCTCGGCTCCATCGGTTTCGTCGTCGTTCCGTTCGCGGTGATTTTCGCCATCGCGTTCTCTTTCATGCTCGCCCTCGTCGTCGCGTTTGGCGTCACCGGCGACCTCGAGGGGTTCGAGAGCTTCCTCACCGGTGAGTTCGAGATTATCGCGCTCGTCGCCGAGCCGGTCCTGTTCGGTGCCGTCACCGCAGGGCTTGCCGCCCTCTCGTTTTCCCAGGGCTGGATTCGAAAACGCGCGCTCGGTATCGAACTTCCGACCCCGAAGGAACTGCTCGTCGGCGCCGGTTCGGTCGTCGCGTTGCTCGGTATCGCAATCCTCGTCGGCTTCGTCACCGAACAGCTCGGCGTCCCATCGTCGGAGCACAGTCTCCTGACCGAGGATCGAGCCGTCGGCTACTACGTCCTGCTCGCGGTCGTCTCGATCCTTCTGATCGGTCCCGTCGAAGAGTTGCTCTTTCGCGGCCTCATCCAAAACTACGTCCGACCGGCGTTCGGCTCCGCGGGTGCCGTCGTCTGGACGTCGATTCTGTTCGCCATTATCCACCTACCGGTGTATCTCACGATGGGGTTCTCGTCCGCGGTCGCCTCGCTCGTCGCCATCTTCGCGCTCTCGCTCGTGATGGGCGGGGTCTACGAGCAGTACCGCAATCTCGTTCTGGTGATGGGCATCCACGGCGTCTACAACGCGGTCGTCTTCCTCTCTCAGGCACCGCTCTAGGGCTGAGCGCGGTACGACTCGCCACCTCACCCACGGCCGCCTTTCGACTCCAAAGCCACGTCTCGACCCCTCGAAAGGATCAAAACGGTATTTGATCCTTCGGTCGCTCTAATACTTCGACGGCCGAACGCTCGAGTATGATAGTCCTCGCGGCGTTCAAGGACGGCTGGACCGCGCTTCGAGCGAATCCAGCGCTCCTGGTCGCAGGCGGGTTCATCGCGCTCGGCGGACAGCTCTCCGTGATCTGGGGAATCGTCGACTCGAGCGTGGCACCGCTGGTCTGGTTCGGCTGGCTCCTCGTCTTCCCGTTCGTCGTGGGCGGGTTCATCGGGATGGCTCTCGAGGCAATCCGTGAGTCGGAGACCTCACTCGAGCGGTTCGTCCGGTCGGGACGGACCCACTACGTTCGCCTGTTGCTCGCGACGATCCTGTACGGCGCCGTCGTGTTCGGGTTCGTCGTGGTCGCCATGCTCCTCAGTATGGCCGGTTCGGTGGTCACGTTCGTCCTCGCGATGGTGGCCTCGACTGCCGTCCCGCCGGAGGTGGTCATGGTGGCGACGTTCGTGGTGATCATCGCCGGAGTACTCCTGGCCGTAGTCGCGGTGCTCGCTTTGCTCGTGGCGGTGCAGTTCTACACCGCCGCCATTGTCGTCGAAGACAAGGGCGTTGTTCCGTCGTTCCGGCGGAGTATCGGGGTCGTCCGTCGAAATCTCCCGAGCGTGATCGGGTTCTCGATCCTCTGGGCGATTGCCCTCGACGTCTTCCTGACGCCGGAGCTCACCCTGGTGTCGGCGCTGTCGGAGTACGGGCTCACGGAACTGCTCGCGATGGAACCGGAGATCGGCCAGGGAGTGTCGATCGCGCTCAGCGTCGTCGTGGCGACGGTCGCTGCCGCGTACTTCTACACCGTCTACACCGCCTACTACGTCCGCTTGCTCCCAAAACCGGCCGACTCCGACGACGCCGACCAACCGACTGACGCCGATCTCAGCCCGGCGGAGTGAGACGGTTTGCTGTCCCGACCTGCCGGCCCACCGGTCGTCCGGGCCGGGACAGCAAACTGAGTGACTCGAGCGAGTTGCTACGAAACGCATACGATCGTTCGACGGAAACACGATTACCACGAGATTCGGACACGACATGACACGACTACTGCCGACAGAGACGGACGCGTCCGTCAGTCGAAGCGGCGATCCGTCGGTGCTGTGTCTCGACGACGAGGAGACGAGGGAGGTCCTTTCGGCTCTCTCCTCGGAGACCGCACACGACGTGTTCCAGCTACTGAACGAGGAGGCCGCGACGCCGGCGACCGTCGCCGACCGCCTCGAGACGTCGATCCAGAACGTTCACTACCACCTCGGGAACCTGGAGGACGCCGGCTTGATCGAGGTCGTCGACACCTGCTACTCGGAGAAGGGTCGGGAGATGGAGGTGTTCGTCGTGGCCGAGGATCCGACCGTCGTCTTTCTCGGCACGAGCGACGACCGCACGTCGATCAAGCGGGCGTTTTCGGCCTTCTCGTCGATCGTCGGCCCTACCGCCGTCCTCCTCTCGATCGCGGAACTGTTCTCCCGGTTTACGAACGACGACTGAGACGGACCGCTACGAGTCTGTCGGGTCGATCACAGATGGGCGAGGGATCGAGCGGCGATCAGCCGTCGCAGATCGTATGAGACGGACAGCAAACCGTTCGAGTTCGGGTTCCGGTGGGACCCACCACTCGAGTGCGGCGTTCAGCCCGGTCCGCGGCCAAAAGAAGTCGGTGAGTTGAAACGAGAACGGGCTGTACTGGAGACCGAATGGTCCCCCGGATCGCGGCTCGAACGGACGTGGATGGCTGTTCCTGTCTGGACTGCCGGAACGTCGGCGTGCAGACACTCCGTCGGTCGATTCTCGACGCGCTGGTCTGGAGCGGACGGCTGTTTCGAGCGCGGCCGTCGATCCTGGCGTTCGCGCTGTTTTTCGTCGGCGTCAACCGCTTTCTCGACGAGATTGCGATCCTGTACGCGCCGGAACCGCTGGTGGATACGGTCGGACTGTTAGCGGCGTTCGCGTTCCTGATCGGACTCCGCGCGTACGTCGGAACGATCGTTGCGGGCGAGATCACCAACGACCGGGTCTCGGTTCGAAGCGCCGTCTGGCACACCCTCCGTCGGACTTCCGCGCTGGTGGGACTGCTCTGTGTCGCGTTTCTCGCGATTCCGGCCGCGATGGGGCTGGTGTCGATTTCGATGATCGTCGCGGTCGGCGTAATGTGGTTCGCATCCAGTCGAAGCACGTTCGTCGCCGAAAGCGATCTGCTGTTTACCGTGGGTGGGTACGTGTTCGTCGGCCTGATTCTGCTCACGTTCGTGCTTCCGTTGGTGATCGTGGTGTTCAAGCTCTGGTTCTCGGTCGACGCCTGCGTGGTCGGCGGCTACGGCCCGCTCGAGTCCCTGCAAACGAGCTGGACGATCACGACGAACCTTCGCTGGAAACTCCTCCTGTTAGTGCTCGCGACGGGAGCGAGCACCGGCTTCTTCTACGTCGTCGGCTCTCTTCCCTCAGTCGGCGGCGACTCGTTCGGGTCGACAGTTGGCCTGCTGTCGACGAGCGTCGGCGAGTTGCTCTCGGTCGTCTGGTACGGCGTCTACGTCCAGCTGTACGCACAACAGATCGTCGACCACTGAACGAGACCGAACTGCGCTCGAGCCTGCACCGTCGAGCGGTTCGCTGTCCGTCGGAACCGGTCTCCCACGACACGTCTGTCACCAGCAAACGGGTCGAACGGGCGGTCCGTATCAGACCCCCGGAACCCCGAACGCGCCGACGCCGAGGCCGAGGACCGTGTTGAGGACGAACAGGATCACGAAGGCGACGAACCAGGCGGCGAAGCCGACGACTGCGGCGTCGATCCAGCCGCCGGGGTAGCGCCAGTTGATGACCCAGATCCAGGCGAAGAGTGCGAGCAACGACCCGACGAGGGGGATCCAGGACGTCACCGCCCACGCGATCGCGCCGAGAAACGCGGTCAACAATGCGCGAGAGTAGCTCTCCTCGTCGGTGACGACGCTCGCACCGAGGTAGATCGCGAGGCTCCCGACGAACAGTGCGACGACGAACGCGACGAGGGACGCGACGGGCGAGATCATCACCACGAACTTACTGTTCGACCGAAAAATACGCTGTGGTGACCGATCGTTCCCGCCGACCGTCAGTGTCCGTTCGGTCGCTCGAGTACCGTCGACCGGCGGTCGGTGGCTCTGCTGTCGTATTCCGCGCCGCGTAATCCACGCCGGTGGCTCTCGTCGGAACGGCTGCTCGAGGGCGATCGTCTCGGTCGTATCGAGAAAATTACCAAATCTCGAGTCGCTTCGTACCGAAAGAGCGGTTTCAGTTCGGACGGTTCTTCGAAAGAGAAGTGATAGAACTCGTGAATAAGCTTCGTACTGACCAACGAGTTGATATGCAACAGCCCGTTATACCTGTCCAGATCATCCTCAAATGGGATCGGAGAGGCGAGAGGAGACACTCAGGGAATTGAACCAGTTCCGAGAAGCCATCATCCAGAGTGCGAACGTGTGGATCAATACGCTCGACGAGGAGGGAAACGTTACGCTCTGGAACAGAGCCGCCGAAGAGATCAGCGGCTACCCTGCCGCCGACGTCGTTGGGGACGACGACATCTGGACGCGGTTGTATCCGGACGACGACTACCGGGAGGAGATACTGCGCTCCGTCGAGGAGATTTTACAGGGGGAGAAAGCCGTCGAATCGTTCGAGACGACGATCGAAACCAGGGATGGGACAGAGCGTATCATCTCGTGGAACTCTCATGCAATCGTCGATTCCGAGGGCGAACGACAGGGCTCGGTGGCGGTCGGCCGCGACGTCACCGAGCGCAGAGAGCGCGAACGGCAATTGCGGCGTCAGAACGAGCGACTCAACGAGTTCAGCAACATCGTGAGCCACGACCTCAGAAATCCGCTCACTATCGCACAGGGGTACCTGGAGTTGGCTCGTACGGAGTGTGACAGCGATCATCTCGAGGACGTCGATATCGCTCTCACGAGAATCGACCAGATCGTCAACCAGACCCTGGCGCTCGCTCGACACGGGCGAACGATCGATAAGAAGGAGTCGACTGATCTGGCTCAACTCGCCGGGCACTGTTGGGAGACCGTCGACACCGCTCGTGGCGAACTGGAGGTCGACGACCTTCCACGTACGAACGCCGATCCGCGGGCGGTCCGTCACCTCTTCGAGAACCTCTTTCGGAACACGATAGAACACGGTGGCGACGACGTAACCGTCCGTGTCGGCTCGTGTGAAGACGGGTTTTACGTCGAAGATGATGGCGTCGGTCTCCCCACCGATATGGCTGACGAAATATTCGAACCGGTCGCGTCAGGGGGTGGTGACTCCGCCGGGCTTGGGCTTGCTATCGTCAAGCGGATCGTCGAAGCCCACGGATGGCGGATTCGGGCGACCGAGAGCACGAACGGCGGTGCACGGTTCGAGATCGTCGGTATCGATCCCATCGAATAAAAGACTGTTGGACCATGCGACCAAACGTAGAAATAACTCACACACTACAGGGACGTATCAAAGACTTCGCGGAGGAACGCGACCTGACACTATCAGAAGCATATACAGAGTTGCTAGAAGCCGGACTCGACACGTTGGAGACTCAGGACCAACAATAACACGGCAGTTTCTCAGCAGAGCTTACGCGATTCACTCCCGCCCTGCTCATAGGGATTATCGTAGCCAACCACCGGTTTCGAATCCTCTCTTTCGGCACTGTCTCTCGGTTCTTCACTGGGAAACGATGAACTCCTACGATAATCCCTATCAGTCCTCGGCTCCGACTGGTGTCGGAACGCTCGTCCTTCGCGGGAATGGCGGGATTCTCTCGCTGAATCAAGATAGCTCATACGGACTGCTGTACGTCGTTACCGGAGTGGCCGCAGGACGGCTCGCGGTCGCTCCGGTAAACCGTTACAGCAGACCGTACCAACCCACGAGAAGACTGCGGATCTGATTCGGTTTCCTGTCTGTTAGTGCCAGCACAGCCGCGACTCCTGGGGTGGGTGCGGCGGTCCATCGGGACAGCAATCCGTACAAACCGAACGAATCGGACCGATGCACCTCGAGGGCTGGATCCCGTCATCTGGAGGGGGGATCGAATTCGGTCAACTCGGGCTGTGATGATCGACGCGCATCGTCCCTGATAGCGTCGTAAGTCCGCCGGTAGCGGGCGATTTTCCGGTAGAGGTAGTAGCCGACCGCGAGGTCGAAGACGATCACGTAGCCGACGAACGCAAGTTCGGGTGTGATAGGATACAGTGCCGCGGCGACGTCCGGGACGACCTGGACGGTACTGTTGTAGGTGGCGTGAAGGACTGCTGCGATCAACAGCCCCTTGACGACGAGCGGTCCGGCGTACTGTGGGTTGAACTTCGCGAGCCCGAGGTAGTAGCCCGCGATGGCGGAGTAGAGGACGTGACCGGGGCCGACGAGTGCGCGGACGGTCGTAATTCCGGTTGCCGCGGCGAAAAATCCGATCTCCGCCTCGGCGACGGTGCTGGCGATGTAGATCGCGTTTTCGATGGCGGCGAACCCGAGTCCCGCGACCGCCCCGTAGACGGCACCCACGATCACCGCATCAAACGACTCGCTCCGGTAGGCGAAGACCCGAACCGCGAGGAGCTTTACGGCCTCCTCGACGGGGCCGACGATCAGGAAGAAAAAGAAGACCAATCCGACTGCGCCGAACCGTTCGAACCACGGACCCGTCAGCGAGTTCACGATCGCCGCGAACGTCGCGAACAACACGGCGAGGACGAACGTGGCAACGAGTAACCCGAGCGGTTCGGAGGACGTGATGTCCGTGTACCAGATGAACCCCGCCAGCAACGCTGCCGGAACGATCGAGAGCCCGAAGAAGACTCCGAGAAGCGGCTGCTCGAGGACGAGATACCCCGGCTGAACGAGCAACAGGAGCGTGATCCCGAGTGCGACCAGCAGGATGATCCCACGCAGCCCGTAGTTGATCCCCCGATAGACGCCGTAGGAGAGCCGGTCGACCGCCGACCGCGGCTCCCAGGTCGAGACGTCGTAGAGGTCGGTCGACTCCTGGTCGGCTCGTTCGACCGGATCTCGCCGTCGCGACATACGACGTCCTACGGCTTGCTTTCCGGTAAGCGTTCGTGCCACCTCGACGCGGACGGCTGTCGACTCCGATCTCTCACGGCGAGTCGGCGAAAACTCGGAATCCACAAAGGGATCGCGCGCCAACGGCCGCTATGCACTTCGATCAGCGAACCCAGCGCGCGCTTCACGAGGTTGGCCTCGAGACCGGTGATCTCCGGGCCGCCTCCGAGGCGGTCGTCGAGGCCGTCGAGGCCGACGCGGCGGCGCTCGAGGACGTTTTCGGCGAGCGCGAGACGGTGTACTCGGATATGGAGATGGCCCACTCGAGTGCGGCCTACCCCGAGCACACGGTCGAGTCGCTCGATCTGACGACCCACGCCGACGAGATGCGGGGCTGGCTGCGCTTCGACACGTGGGGCGCTTACGTCGAGGACGGACGCATTCTGGACGACGACTCCGTCGAACTGACGCTCGGGCCGCCGATCCACGACCGGGTCCGGTTCGCGCCCGACCGGGAGACGTTCCGATGACGGCCGTCCGCGTCCGCGGCATCTACACGACTGCCGTCACCCAACTGCTCGCCGAGAACGGTCTCGAGGTCGTCCAGGCCTCCGGGCCGATTCGCGAGCGGTTCGATCGCGAGTTCGCCGTCGCTCCCGCCGACGGTACGATCTACACGACTCGCGACCGACAGGGACTCGAGATTTCCGGTGACCCCGACGCCGTGGCGGCAGTCTGTACGGAACTCGAGGACGTCGCGATCGACGCGTTCCGGTGGGATGCCGACGTTCCGCGGGGAGCGGTCTTCGACGCCGAGGTGCTCGAGGCGGGCGGTGGCCGCGGCGCGCCCGTCGACCTGGGGGACGGCCGGCGGGGCTATCTCAAATACGACGACGTCGACGGCTACGTCGACGCCGGTAACCGCTATCGCGTGCAGGTCGACGAGCCGACGCCGCCGTGGGACGACGATCGGCCGCTCGTCGAGCCGACCCTCGAGGTCGAGGGCGGTCTCTGTACGCTCTCACGGGATCGGACCGGGGTTTCGGCGGCCGTCCGCGGCGAACGTGGCGAGGAACTCGTCGGGATGACCGACCTCCTCTCGACCGACGTCCCCGATGGCTGGGGACTGCGCTGGCAGGAGACGGCGGCCGACGCCGACCTCGAGGCGATGGGCGAAGCGCTCGAGCGGGCCGTCGACCGGCTGGGGGCGCTCGAGGACGAACTCGCCGACGCGCCCGCCGAACCCGGCGAACCGGGCGAACTCGCCGAACCGCGGGCGACGGCGTGGCTCTGGTTTGGCCGCGAGTCGCGGTTCGCACTGGACGACGCCCGCCGCGAGGTCGAAACGACGATGGCCGGCCACCACCGGACGAAAGCCGCCGACCGCGCGGCGAGCGCGGCGGTCGACTTCGCCGAGGCGGTCTGTGGATCGGCGACGACCGACGGGAACCCGGACGGCTCGTTCCCGTTCGACGCCGTCTCCCGACAGTTCGGCCCCGCCGAAGGTGATCGCCTCGAGATTGGCCACGGCAAACCCGACGGTCGGCTGATCTCGCTTGGCTACGGCGACGTCACCGCGGTCGATTCCGAGGGGAAACTCACCCTCGAGCGCTCGATGGGCGGCGGCGGGAGCTACGATGCACTCGATACGCCCAAAGAAGACGGCGATACCGCCGTAACCAAGTTCCGCGAGGGTCGGTGGTGGTATCCGACGACGTACCGGGGCGCCGACGGCTCGACGAAGGGGACGTACGTCAACGTCTGTACGCCGGTGGAACTGTTTCCCGACGTGATCCGGTACGTCGACCTCTACGTCGACGTGATCAAACGCCCCGACGGAACGGTCGAGATCGTCGACGCCGACGAGCTCGAGGCTGCCGTCGACGAGAGACTGGTCGGCGAAGACTTAGCGGAGAAGGCGAAAAGTGTCGCCGAGGCGGTCGAACGCGCGCTCTCGAAGTGAGCGAGTTCGGTTCGGATTCGTCTCAATCGGACGCCAGCGCGGCCGCGTCGGCGTCGGCGACGTCGACCGTCGGGAGCAAGTGGACGTAATCGTCGAGGTCGAGTGCGAACTCGCGGCCGATCGACGGGCGAACCCAGGAGAACTCGAATTCGGCACCGTGTTCGTCGCCGCCGTCGTCGACGACGTGCGTCCACCGGTCGCGTGGCTCGTAGACGTTCGCGTGGAAGAAGTGGCGAACGTAACGTTTGGGCGGCGAGTGCCGTCGGGTCCAGACGTCGGTCGCGAGCGGGCGCGTTCCCGCGAGCGTCCCGAGTCCGCTCTCCTCTCTGACTTCGCGAAAGAGCGCCTCTCGCGGTGACTCGCCCGGCTCGAGCGTCCCTTTCGGAATCTGTAATCCGTCGTGGCCCGGCCCCTCGAAGACCAGCAACTCGCCGGTCTCTCGAGTGATGTAGGCGCACGCCTTCTGAATGAATGCGACCTCCCATGTCATTAGGAACATACGATAAACACATAGATACATATATGGGTGTGAGATGGAATATCATATTATATATTAAGATATCGCATTTTATTTATAATATTATACTCTTGGAATGATAAGTTATAATTGTTCCTGGGTATCACCTATGGATGCAATGAACCGTGATGGCAATAACTGCGAGGCAGTATCGAGAAGAAGAATATTACGATCAACCGGGATTGCCGGTAGTATTGCTGTTTCATCAAATCTCGTAGGGTCAGCCAAAGCGGAAAAAACAGTTGAAATTATAACACATATCATAGGAGATGAAGAAAACGAGATCACCAAGAAAGTACCCCGCTCTTGGAAGGAACACTCTGACAGAGTCTCATTGGTGCGAGAACAGGTCCAAAACGAATATATCAGGCAAAAAGGTGTGGAATCAGTATCGATTGGGCTTGGAAACGAATATTTCGGTGGGAAACGTGGCTTTAGTATCAACGTAGGAGTTGATTCTGAGGAATTAAACGTCTCTCCGAACGCGGTTACTCCAGATACAATTGATGGAGTAGAACTCAATGTTGAAGAAGAACCTGAAGAAGTTGAAGAAAGTTGTGATGATAAATGCTGGAATTCTTCTACATTTGATCCGACGCCAGGAGGAGTGCTTTTCGCGGGAGCAACAGCAGGGGCTCGGTTCTTCGCACACGGAATACGAGGAAACGACTACATGATTACCGCTGCACACAATGTTGATTTAGATTATTGTGACAAAGATCTAGTTGGAAGTGAGGTTGAACAACATTGTAACTATTGGGGTGAAGTGATGGAACAATATAATGCCTTAGACATTGTGATGGTGTCGTTGGATAGTGATTATAGTATGAACGGAGAAATTGAGCAACATCCATCCCCTGTTGATGTATCTGGGTATGTGACGCTGAACGGTCTTAAGGATCTAGAAAGCGATGGTGAGACCGTTTATAAAATGGGCTGTCGAACAGGAATGACCTCTGGTCCAATCTTAGAAACCGAGGTTTCTAGATCCAGTTGTCCAACTTTTCAATCGGAGGGTATTGAGATAGAGCTAGATTCCGCTGCTGGTGACTCTGGATGCCCATATTACGATCTTCGTAATGGAGGTGCCTATCTGATCGGATTCCATTCTCGAGGAGTAAACACTACTAGTGAGGAGATCTGCAATAGATACGTAACATCTCGAGTAAGGGGTTCTACTGCATATTATATTGCAGACGAGTATAGCGGATATTTTGACTGATCTATAACATTGAATATGTCGGATTGACCACTATATCTCGGGTGTGACCGAACCCTCAGTGGTATTGAAATGAGTTCGTGTGCTCTCTTTGACAGTTAAACTTATACGAGCAAATTGGATGTTCTTTTCATGCCGTTTGATTTCAATGATTGACTCTCTGGTTGTGTCACCGTAGTGTTCCCAAGGCACGGTGTAGTATCCGTAGAGGTGTACACCGTCTTCGATCTCCTCAATACGCGCCCATCTATGCTCCACAGTTCTTGAACCCCAGCCGGATTCGACAACAACTAACACAGACTCATCAAAATCGACATGAGAAATTTGAGCAGGTACTTCTTCCATCTGGTTTCTTTCCACAAATTGGCTTAGTTCAGTTTCCGAGATGATAGTATCTGACCAAAACGCATGGTTCGCGTCTGGGACTCTTGGTTCCTCCAATAACTTACCCTCCTCCAAAACATTAAACTCAACTGAGGGCACTGTTTTCATATGCTCCCCTAAATATTCATCATTCCATTGTGTTTCTTCCTCCACTGTTTCTGGTTCATCAGGTTCCACAATCTCGTAAGGAGGCTCATCAACACGTGTTTCCTCTACAATTTCTAGATTTTCTTCTTTTTTAGTCTCACTATCATCCAAACCTTCCGAGCTCAAACAACCCGACAGGAGGGCACTAGCTCCGATTACTTCGATATACTTCCTCCGGTACATAATCTGATCTTATTTACCAGAGGGGAAATTTTTTGTGGTTAAAATAAGCCTTCCAAGGCGTCGAACGGGACCGAGAGGATTCGAACGGCTCGAGAAGCGGAGAGATACTCAATCGGAGACTGCGGTCGGTTCATACTCGACGATCCGATCGAAAAGCGCGATCATCGACCGCGGTTCCGACGGAGGAACGAATGGAACGTACGTCAACGTCTGTACGCCGGTCGAACCCTTTCCGGACGAGATCCGGTACGTCGACCTCTGCGTCGACGTGATCAAACGCCCCGACGGAACGGTCGAAATCGTCGACGCAGCGGAACTCGAGGCCGGCGTCGACGAGGGACTGGTCGGCGAAGACCTGGCGGAGAAGGCGGAAAGTGTCGCGGAGGCGGTCGAACGCGCGCTCTTGAAGTGATCCGGTACGTCCACATTCGGTAGAAGACTGCCGACAGAATCAGTCCGAGGCGATAGCGACCTCCTCGAGTCGCTTCGTCGCGGGCAGCAGGTGAACGTAGTCGTCGAGGTCGAGTGCGAACTCGCGGTCGATCGATGGGCGAACCCAGGAGAACTCGAATTCGGAACCATGTTCGTCGCCGCCGTCGTCGACGACGTGCGTCCATCGGTCGCGTGGCTCGTAGACGCTCGCGTGGAAGAAGTGGCGAACGTAGCGTTTGGGCGGTGACCGCCTTCGGGTCCAGACGTCGGTCGCGAGCGGGCGCGTTCCGGCGAGCGTCCCGAGTCCGCTCTCCTCTCTGACTTCTCGAAAGAGCGCCTCCCGGGGCGATTCGCCCGCCTCGAGCGTCCCCTTCGGAATCTGTAACCCGTCGTGGCCCGGCCCCTCGAAGACCAGCAACTCGCCGGTCTCTCGAGTGATGTAGGCACACGCCTTCTGGACGTAGGTGACCTCATCCATGTTACGATATAACACACTGGCTGGACGTAAAAGGATATCTCCCAGGGGATTAAATGTGATTAAGGGGATTTGGTGGGTTCGGAGATCAATCGGAGACGGAGTCCGATTCGTACTCGGCGATCGGTTCGCCGTCGCGCCGGACGAAGACGGTCGCGAGCGCTGGCCCGGTCACGTTGTGCCAGACGCTGAACAGCGCCGGAATCAGGGCTGCGATCGGATCGAAGAACGCGACCGCGAGCGCGACGGCGAGGCCGCTGTTCTGGAGGCCGACCTCGAACGCACAGGCGCGGGCTCGTTCCTCGCTCATCTTCGTCAGCCGACCGAACCCGTAGCCGGCCCCCAGACCGAGGGCGTTGTGTACGACGACCGCGAGCACGACGACGACGCTGGCTCCGAGGACGTCCCCTGCGTTGAGGCCCACGACTGCGGCGACGATCACGACGATGACGATCACGCTGATCGCCGGGAAGATCGAGAGCCCCGCCTTCGCCGCCGTCGGCGCGTATCTGTCGAGGAGCAGGCGGAGGACGACCCCGGCGACGACCGGGATCAGCACGATCAGGACGATCTCCTGGGCCATCTCGGCGAACGTGACGGTGATCCCCTCGCCCACGAGGACGACCACCCACGCCGGCATCACCAGCGGCGCGGCGAGCGTCGTCACCGAGGTGATCGTTACGGACAGAGCGACGTCACCACGTCCGAGGTACGTCATCACGTTCGAGGCCGTCCCGCCGGGCGCGGCACCGAGGAGGATCAAGCCGACGCCGATCTCCCAGGGAATCCCGAGGCCGACGACGAGCAGATACGCGAAAAGCGGCATGCACACCCACTGGGCAGTTGCGCCGACGAACACGTCCCGGGGCCGCTCGAGGATCCGCCGGAAGTCCCCCGGCGAAAGCGTCAACCCCATACCGAGCATGACGATCCCGAGCAACGGCGCGATGTAGTCGGCGATCGGGGTGAACGTCCCCGGCGTGTAAAGCGCCAGCGCCGACCCGGCCAGCACCCAGACGACGAAGTACCTGCTCGTGAGCCGGCCGACTCGCTCGAGAAGCGGTATCACGTTCTCTCCACCCCGACACGCGTCGGTTCACACTGATCCGACGCCGCACTCATATCCACCGCCTCGAGCCGTCGAACAGCGCTCGCAACGCGTTCGCCTCTCCTCGGCGGAGGTGTTCGGCGGCCGTACTCGGCGCACAGTCGATCGCGTCGGCGACCGCCTCGTGGTCGGCTTCGCGCGGGACTTCGTAGTAGCCGACCGAGAGGGCGGCCTCGAGCGCCTCGCGTTGGCGCTCGGTCACCGTCGATTCGACCGCCCCGGAGAGCGCGGAGAGGCCGCCGACCGCGGAGATCGTCACGTCGATCGGGGCCGGAAGCGCCTCGAGCGTTCGCTGGATCTCCTCGGGCGGACCGAACACCGCGTAGGATACCGTTCCGTCGGCGTACTCGAGCGGCGGGAGCGCGACCGCAGGACACCGCTGGGTCGCGCCGAACAGTTTCCGGAGCGGTTCGGTCGTCGAATCCCGGACGTACGCGTAGAACGAGCCGTCGTCATCGGTGGTGAGCGCGTAGTCGAACACCTCGGGAATGCGCTCGAGGGCGTCCCGGAAGGGGTCCTGGACACCCTCGACGTAGTGCATCATTCCCAGTTCGTCGCCGACGAAACTCCAGTGCATCGCGATTGCTCGCTCGACGTACGACGCGTTGACCAGCACGTCGTACATCGGATGGATTTCGGCCTCGCGGCCGCCGGCATCGAGAGTCAGCCGGACGTACTTCATACTCGTCCTGTCGACTCCCTATACTTAAATCATCCAGACGTATCCGGCGTCGCCGATTCGGTCGTTCGGTCCCAACTAGGGATCGATGACACCACGGACTCGGACGCTCGTCACCGGCGCGACGGGGACGCTCGGCAACGCACTCCGGCCGCGCCTCCTCGAGGCCGGACACGACGTCCGGGCGGCGAGCCGATCACCGCCGTCGGCGGACGACAGCGACGTCGAGTGGGTCGAACTCGACTTGCTCGATGGGACCGGACTCGAGGAGGCGCTCGCCGACGTCGACGTCGTGATTCACGCCGCGTCGGCTCCGCGAGGCGACAGCGAAGCGGTCGACGTCCGCGGCACCGAACGGCTCCTCGAGGCGGCCGACGATGCGGACGTCGAAAACGTCGTCTACGTCTCGATCGTCGGCGTAGACGAGATTCCACTCTCGTACTACGAACACAAACGTCGGGCCGAGCGGGCGGTCGAGGACAGTTCCGTCCCCTCGACGGTCGTCCGCGCGACCCAGTTTCACTCGTTTGTCTTCGAGTTGCTCGAGACGGTTGCTCGAGTGCCCGTCTGGGCGCTGCCGACGCAGTTTCGCATCCAGCCGATCGACGTCGGTGAGGCGGCCGACGCGATCCTCGAGTACGCGACCCGCGAACCGAGCGGCCGCGTCCCTGACGTCGGCGGACCCGACGTTCGAACCGTCCGAGAACTCGCGGCGGCCTACCGGGATGCGACGGGCGTTCGCCGGCCGATCGTTCGGCTTCCGGTCCCCGGTTCGACCGCCGCGGCGTTTCGCTCCGGCACGGCGACCTGTCCGGATCGAACCGTCGGAACGACCATCTGGGAGGAGTGGCTCGGCGATCGCCTCGAGTCGACCGCCGAACGGTAAGGTCTTCCTGACGGTGAACGAACGTCGACGCCTCCGGTAAATCGGTACACCAGACCGTATCAGTCGGCCGCGAGTGTGTCGAGTCCCGCCGACTCGATGTCGTCGCCGTCGACCGACGAACGAAGCGAGTCCATCCCGTCGTCGCGGTCGATGTCGAACCCGTCCTCGTACAGCCGCCCGACACGGGCTATCTCCTCGTCGGTGAGCGTTGGAACGTCGCTGGCGGCCGCCCACTCGTCGATGTCGTCGGTCGTCCGGAACGTGGGCGTGACGCTCGCGACGGGATCGTGGGATAGCAACCACGCGATCGACGCCTGTGCCATGGTCCGTTCGCGTTCACCCGACTCGTCGCGCTCTGGCGGGCTCTGCCCGCTCACGGCTTTGCCGTTCGCTTCATCGAGGCCCTCACTCCGTTCGCGCCTCGCACCGCTCGAGTCGTCCGCGGACCGTGGCTCCGCGCGCTCCAAGAAGCGAAGGGTCTCGAGTTTCTCCCAGCCCGTCTCGTACCACTCGTCGGGCCGGAAGCCGCGGTGGTCACCGTCCTCGAGTTCGGTTGCGGGCGTGACCTGTTCGTTCAGAATCCCCGAGGAGTGGGGGACGCGCGGGACGAGACTCGTCGACGACCCCGTCTCCGCGATCGTCTCGAGGAAGTGGGTGCCGACCGCCTGTTCTAAAACGTTCCACACCAGTTGTATCGAGTCGAACTCCCGCTCGATGGCGAAATTACCCTCCGCGAGCCAGCCGATCGACGGACCGAGTGCGAGTCCGCGGGCGCGGATCACCCCCTCTTCCTCGAGTTCGTCGAGCAGTTCGAGGACGTCCGGCGTGATCTCCTCGACGTTGGCGTTGTGGAGCTGGAGCACGTCGATCACGTCGACGTCGAGGCGCTCGAGGGAGCGTTCGACGGCCTCGCGGAGGTAGTCCGGATCCATCTGCTTGGGGAGTTCCCCGTGGCCGGCCTGGGGGTTGTTGTAGAAGTCGTAGCCGACTTTGGTGGCGAGGGTGACGTCCTCGCGGACGTCGGCGATGGCCTCGCCGATCAGTTCTTCGCTCCGTCCGTGGCCGTAGACGTCGCCCGTATCGACGTAGGTGACTCCCCGATCGATGGCGTAGCGAACCATCTCGCGGGCGTCTTCCTCCGAGCGGTCACCCCACCAGTCGGTGCCGACGACCCACGCGCCGAAGCCGACCTCGCTGACCTCGACATCGGAGTCGCCCAGTCGACGGTATTCCATAGTTCTCATTCAGATCGAGGGGACTTATGGCGTCCGGAACGGTCAACGCGCCGGTCCGAACCGGTTCGGAAACCCTCCTCGAGCGTGCCCCCGGTACCGAACGGAGCCGAACCGCTCTTGATGGTTCGTCGACTACGTCGAGTATGGACGGCGCTCGCCACCGATCGCCCGATCGGATCCTGCTCGCGATCGTTCTCGCCGTCGTCGTGCTCGTTCCCCTCGCCATCAGCCAACTCGAGGTCCGACCGGACCGGATCACGGTCGGGACGGTCGTAGTGAGCATCTTGCTCGTCTCCGGCTCGATCGCACTCCCCGCGCTCATCCTCTCGCGATGGCAGGCCGCCGACCGGTGAGCCGACCGTCGACTCGCCGAGCAACTACCGGCCCAGTCCCGTCCCGATAACACTCGAGTCACCCGTACAATGCGGCGAGACGGACGTACAACCGAACCCCTATCAACTCCGCAGCGTAATTTCGGAGTATGACAAAGCGGTACGTCTCGCTCCCCGACGAGGCGGAAGACGGTATGCGGGAGTTCATCGACGAGGTCGATCGTCGACTCTCGAGCGACGAGGACACCTGTTCAGTCGTCGAGGATATCCTGATCGACCTCTCGGGTGACCGGGACGCCTACGAACGCTGGCAGCACGGTGAGTCGGTTTCACCGGCCGAACGCGTGCGACTCCAGAGCTACGACCCCTGTAACACGACTCTCGAAAGCGAGTACTACGCCGAAAAGGACGAAAAACGATTTCGGCGGTCGAAACACCTCCAGTGGCTCTGGCGACAGTTCGACAGTCTACCGATCGCGGACAACGTCGAGTTCGCACTCCGGTTCCGTCGGATGCTCGCGGATCACCTCTTCGAGGAGTGCGGGGAGGGCTGTCGGTTCTTCAAGGGAATCTCGTTTACGTACGGTCACAACATCACCATCGGCGACAACGCCGTCGTCCACGACGACGTCCATCTCGACGACCGCGGGAAACTCACGATCGGCGATCGCGTCTCGATTTCCGACGGCGTCCACGTCTACAGCCACGACCACGACGTCGTCGACCAGACCGCGGTTCGCAACTACCACACGATCATCGAAGACGACGCACGAGTCACGTTCGATTCGATGATCCGGGCCGGAAACCGGGTCGGCGAGAACGCTATCGTCGGTGCGCGAGCGGTCGTCCAGAACGACGTCCCCGCCCACCATATCGTCGTCGGCATGCCGGCACAGAGCGTCAAGATCAAACCCGGCTGGGAGTCGGTCGCGACGCCGATCGACGAGGCGGGCGTCAACTGCCAGGAGCAGCGCCGAATCGAGTACGACCTCCCCGACGACCTCGAGGTGTTCGACGAGTTCGACCGTGACCTCGATCGCACGTAATCCGTTCTCGACCGTGACTGTGTGTCGATCCTGACTCAGGGAACATCCAAGTGCCTTGCGAACGAATAGCACAGTGATGGATCTCGTGGGTTGGATCATCGGCTACATGATACTGTTCGCCCTCCTCCATCTGATACTATACTACGTGTACGCCCGCCGCGAGGATGGGGAGCAAACACGCGCCCCATCGTTCGCCGATCCCGACCGAGGGCGGTCGAATCTCACACCCAGCTCCGACCACTATCCACGCGCACCCGACGACGTCGACGAGCTAGATGACTCCGACGGGGAACACGACGTCGACGGCGAGACGATCCGCTGTCCACACTGCGGTGCCCACAACGCGGCCGACCAGACGTTTACGTACTGCTGGCGCTGTATCTCCACCCTTCGCCACTAGTACTCCCACGCGTCGACTACAGACGCGCTCGCTGACTACCTCGGCGCCGATCCGACCGATAGCCGACTCTCGCCGCTGAATTGGACTCTCTCCCGCGCGGAACCCGACGGGACGACCGTCGGTGACCGGAGACGTTAGCGGAACTGAACGACACTATTTCATGAGGTTCGTTTGAAATTACCGGTCGGAGAAAACATATGTATGTAGGCGACGTTCCCTTTGTATGGTCCTCCAAATTAGGGATACACTCCAGTTCTTCGTTGGGTTTTCCCTCGCCATCGCCGTCGTCGTCGTCGGCGTCGTCGCGTACTTCGAGCTCGTGAACCTCCTGTTTGGCGTTACGCCGTAGCCGCGCATAGCGATGGACCCCATCGCACCGACGAGTGCATAGTGACTCTACCCGGTCGACGGCCCCAGTTCGCGTCTCGTCAGCGCAAACTCGAGCGCCTCGAGGTGGTCGACGCCGACGACGGCGACGGCGTCACCTTCGTCGCGAACGTCGGCGAGTCGTTCGGCCATACATCGCTCGCGGGTTTCGTCCCGGTAGGCCAGTGCGGTCCCGTCCGAATCGACGCCCCCGAGCAGCGCCTGGACGGTCGCGACGTGGGAACGCTCGTGGGCGGCCTGTCGCTCGGGCGGGTCCGTGTGCGTACAGTCGTACTCGATCGGGTCGTCCCGCGTCACCGTCATCGACGTGGCGTGGGTCAGCGTGGCGGCGGCCCGACAGGCCAGCGCCTCCCGTGTCGCGCCGCCGAGACTCGAGACGACCCGGCGGGCCGTCGCGGGTGAGACGCGGTCGGCGACCAGCCGGGTTACTAGCCGCCGGACGAACGACCAGTTCGGGGCGTCGATGCCGACGACATCCGCGTCGGGTGACGCGCGGATCGCTGCGCTCATCTCGCCGCCGAATCGTGGCGAATCGGATTCGTCCGCGCCGCCAGCGGCGTAGGTACGGTACAGCGGGAGGGCAGCCGACGGCAACTCGAGTGCGAGGACGTCGGGATCGACGGCACCGAGGACGCGCTCGACGCGGGCGACGCTCGCCGGGTGGTCGTGGACGACGCCGAGGAGGATCAGATCACCGGCGGATCCCTCGAGGTGGCGACAGAACTGCTCGGTGATCCGTGGGTCGTCGAACGATTCGGGGACGGGCGGACAATCGTCCATTGTTCGAACGGTAATACGTGACTACCGGCATAACGCTTCCGTTGTGGTAAACAGTTGATTAGAAAGAAAGTCACTCTCTGGAGAACGACTCCGCGACAGCTCTCACGAGAGTTGCCGACGGTGTTCGGCCACTCTCCTCTCGATATCCGCATCTCGGAGGAGAGGGAAGCGTACGTGTAGGCACTGGATACTCGAGATCGGCCGCGGATCGACAGTGGATACTGACGGCGTCGTCAGTCGGCCGTCCCCCACACCCGAACCGAGCGCTCGTCCGAGCCGTCGCCGGCGTCGACGACGACCGGGAACTCGGTCGTCTGCGCCGCGGGGTAGGTCCGATAGCCGAGACGGACCGTCTCGCGCTCGCCGGCCTCGAGCGCCACGGTGGTCGAATCGACCGTCTCTGGATCGTGCCCGACGACGAGTGTCACCTCCCGGCTGACCCGTTCGGTCCCAGCGTTTGCGACCTCGGCGACGACCTCGAGCGGTTCGCCGGCTCGGACCGGAGCGTTGGTCCTCACGATCGTTACGTCGACGCCCGCTCTGGAGTCTGAATCGTCTCGAGCGACCACCTCGACGGTTCGTTCGTCGGCGTCGTCCGCGCCGACGACGCGGACGGGAAACCGATCGTCGTGGTCGACGGGGTACGTCTCGAACGCGAACGAGACCCGTTCGGTCTCCGGCCAGTCGACGGCGACCGTCCGGGCGTCGACGACCTCGGGATCTTCGCCGACGACGAACTCGAGTTCCTGGGTCGGGTCGCCGATCATCATCGTATCGCCGACGTTCTCTACTTCGGCGACGACCTCGAGTCTCTCGCCCGCGAGGACGGGGTCGTTCGTCTCGACGATCCGAACCGCGAGCGGCGGACGTATCTCCGGCCCGTCGACGCTCGCCGCGTCGCTCAACACGCCCGTTTCGGAGACGGCGATAGCAGACGTTGGATAGCCGGCACTCGTCCAGCCCGGCGGCTCGCGGACGAGCGTCGCGCTGTCGGTCTCGCCCTCGAGATCTGTGACGTCCGGGACCGTCATGTTCTGCCCCTCGACCCAGACGAGGTACTCGAGGGTCCCGTCTCGAGCCGACGACTCGGCCGTAAACGTCACGGGGTCGTCGACGCCGACCCGCTCGCCGTCGCCTGGCTCGGATCGGAGATCGATCTCGGGCGGTCGTGCGCCGTCGGGATCGACGTGTACCGTCCACGCGGTTGATTCATTTGCCCCATACATTGCGGTCACGCGGTGGGTTCCCGGCGAGTCGAACGTCCGAAACGTCGCCGGAACCCCGGCTGCGTACTCGTAGTCGGTCGCAAGCGGCGTTCCGCCGCCGCCGGTCTCTCCGTCGCCGCCCCATTCGACGTCGCCCGGATCGAACCCGACAGGGGCCTCGAGTTCGAACAGCAGCGTCGATCCGGGAACGACTGACACCTCGCTCGCGGCGGGGGTGTGCCGCTCGAGGGCGGACGCCGTTGTGCGTCGTGTGCGGCGTTCGATCCCGCCGGCGACGTCGCCGGCACCGAGAAGCGATCCGATCCCACCGATTGCGGCCCCCTCGAGGACGGCTCGTCGGCCGAACGCTCGATCTGGCATACCCGGTTGTGCTGGGCTCCCGGAATGAAAAGATCGGGCGACCGTTACGGGAGAAACGAGTGCTTTCGACCGCGAGTACCGACCTGTGGGCGAGCCCACTCTCGGGAATCGAACGAGCAGTGCACTTAGACGCCCGTGCTGTAGCGCAGAATGCCGGCGAAACCGCCGAACGCGCTGTAGAGCTGTTCGCCCTTCTCGAAGTCGGTGGAGATAAACTTCGTCTCCGTCCCTCGTTGTTCGGCGATTTCGATGAGGTGGTCGATGGCGTCCTCGCGGTCCTCCTCGGTCGCGGTGACGTCGGCGTCACAGTCGGTGCAGGTGTGTTCCGGCGTCGACTTGCGCCGGTCGACGACCTCGCGATCCGTGTTGCCGCACTCGCCGCAGTCGTAGGTGATGACGTCTTTGCGAAGATCCTCGCTGATCAGCAGACGGTCGACCGCGCCCATCACCAGGTTTCGACGAGTCTGCTCGAACCCGTAGGTTGCGCGGTCGCCCGCGTTGAGTTCCTCGAAGAACTCCTCCATCTGCTGTTTGTCCTTCATCACCTCGGCGTCGGCCAGCGCGTCCTCCGCGTTGTCGACGAGGTCTTTTAGCCCGGACTCGTCGGTGTAGGCGACGTCGAACTTGCCGATCACGTTGTCCTGAATCTCGTGGTGGAGGTAGTCGCCATCCAGGAACTCGTCTTTGGTCGGCGAGGGACCGCCGACGAGAATGCCGTCGAGTTCGTGGCGTCGCGGGACGAACAGGTCGTTTGCCATCCCCGCGACCTCCTGGTAGAAGTTGTCGATCGCCTCGAGACGCAGCCGGGCGAAACGCTGGGCGGACTGGCCACCCTTTCGCTGTTTACCGGGGACGAGCGAGGAGGCGGATTTGACGGCCTCGATGCGTTTTCCTTTCAGCCACCCGACGTTCGCCTCGCGCCGGTCGAGGACGACCAGACCGTACAGCCCCTTGTCGGCGAGCATCTCCTCGAGGGGTTCGGTGAGGAAATCGGAGTCACAGTGATAGCGAAAAGACTCGATGGGTTGGGGCGGGCTCTCTAAGACGTTCGTGACCATCTCGGTTCGGCCGCCGCCCGAATCGACGGCACCCGAGAACAGGACGATTCCGTTCTCCGGAGGATACGTATCGTAGTACCGGAGTCGGTCTTTGATGCTCGTCAGCGCGTCCTGGACGGCTGTCCGGGTCTGTTTGGACTTGATGTTGGCCGCTTCGCTGTGTTCCTGGGTGACGTGGGTGACGACGTCGCTAATCTGTCGATCGTCGGGAACGTAGATCGTCACGAGCTGCGTGCCAGAACCGTCGTAGTTCTTGAGGTCCTCGATGACCTTCCGAAATTCGTATTTCTTCCGGTCTGATTGCTCCTGCTCGCCCTCCTGGCTCATTGGCCGTACAAAACGGTGCTGTGGGTAAGTATTCTTTGACACGCTGTCGTGGTACGGCGGCACTGGGCCGGAAAACGGATCGCCGAGGGAATCCGTGACTGGCAGAGAATCGGACGAAAGGAGAGAGCCTCGCGACGAGGTGACGATTTAAGGGCTAGCCGTTCCACTGTCCGGATAGTATCCGAGAATGTCACACGAGACTGTCTATGCTATCGCGAGCGGGAAAGGCGGTGTCGGGAAGACGACGACGACGGTTAACCTCGGAACGGTTCTCGCACAGGCGGGCGAGCGCGTCGCGATCGTCGATACCGATCTGGGAATGGCGAACCTCGCGGGGTTCGTCAGCCTGACCCCGGACGCGACGACGCTCCACGACGTGCTGGCCGGGGACGCATCGATCGACGACGCGACCTACCGGTTAGCTGATAACATCGTCGCCGTTCCGAGCGGTACCGATCTAGACGAGTACGCGAAAACCTCCCCCGAAGGGCTGCGCACCGTCGTCGAAGAGCTTCGATCGACCTACGACTTCGTCTTTCTCGACGTCGGTGCGGGCGTCAGCCACGAGACCGTCCTTCCGCTCGGTCTCGCGGATTCGGTCGTCGTCGTCTCGACGCCCGAACCGGCGGCCGTACAGGACTCACAGAAAACCGTCGAGTTGACCGCCCGCGCCGGCGGCGAGATCGCCGGGCTGGTCGTCACCCGAACCCATCCGAACAGCGACATCAGCTACGACGAGATCGCGGGCCAACTCGAGATTCCGTTGCTCGGGACGATACCCGAAGATCCCACCTCACGCGAGAGCGTCTGTGCGGGAACGCCACTCGTCGTCTACGATCCACAGAGTTCCGCATCCGGGGCCTACCGCCGACTGGCGAGCGATCTCTCCGGTATCGACATCCAGACGCCGTCCGACGATGACTCCGGAGCCGACGACGACGAGGAGTCGGCGTCCGAACCCGAACCACAGGCGACGGCAGACGAGCGAGAGGCCGGTCACGACGACGTCTCGAGTGCGATCACCGAAGCAGAATCCAACAACTGAGACGGATTGCTGTTCCTGTGTCCCGCCGCACCCGGAGAACGGGTCTCGGGTGCGGCGATACTGACGGACAGCAGACCGTATGAGAAGGGGCGCACCTCGTCCGCAGCGTCTGGTGGGTCGACCGGTCGTGACCGGCAGCTGATCGGAGGCCACGCGAACGTCGGCCGAGCGGTCCCCTCGACTCCGGCCACAACGGAGGTGCTCCGCCACTACCGCTCGGTAGGAGATGCCTGGAGCACCCCTTTCACACCCCGAGGCGGCAACTTCTATCGAAGTCGAAGACTACCCGAGCCACGAGATGGTCGTTCATTCCGGAACGTATTCGAATCTAACCGGGCGTGACGCTGTTTTTCGTCCAGGACGTTGATATTCTCCGTTATAGCGTTCCCTCCCACAGATAGTTATGGAAATAAAATGTAGTGAACGGACGATTCTGGGTGGCCAGGGTACGAGCTAATTACTAATCCGGACGTCTCTCGACCGCTCGAGCATGGAGCGACGAAAGATCCTCCTCGGCAGTGGAGCCGTCCTCGCAACCGTGCTCGCGGGCTGTTCCAGTAGCGAAACGGACGAAGAGACCGGCGACGACAGCTCGTTCGGCGACGACGACGACGGATACGACGACGACGGATACGAGGGAGATGACGACGACGGTGACGATGGCGAAGTGCCCGGATTCGACGGCGACGTCGAGACGGACAGCGACAAAGTGGCCGTCACCGACGTCACCCACGACAGCGGTACCGTCAGCGTCGACGTCGAAACCGACACCACCGACACGGACGAGTTGTACAAAGAACTCGAGGTCGTCGGACACGACCTCGCGTACGCGGTCACCGATCCGGACCGGTTCAAGCGGGACGTCGAGATCATCGAACTGTACATCGAACACGACGGCGCACACGTCCTCGGCCTGATCGTCGACGTGCAGTGGCTGCTCGACTACCTCGAAGACGAGATCTCCCGCAAAGAGCTCAAAGACAAGATCGTCGATTCCAAACGCTGAGAGTCGTCGACCAGTTCCGAACGAACGGCGGCTCGCTGTTTCTTTCCGGGAGACCACGGCGAGTGCCGATCATGACGCTACATCGAACGCGGTGCAGCCACGCCGAGGATCGACAGCGCGTTCGCGACGGTGTGTTTCGAGGTGGCGACGAGCGCGAGTCGCGCCTCGCGGCGGTCGGGGTCGACGTCGTCGGCCAACACCGGACACTCGCGGTAGAACGCGTTGAACCGATCGGCGAACTCCCGTGTGTAGGTCGCGATCTGGTGGGGCTCTAGGTCGTCGGCGGCCTCGTCGACGACCGCCGGCAGTCGCGCGATCGTCTCGAGGAGGGCTCGCTCCGCCGGCGTCTCGAGTAAGTCCGCGTCGACGTCAGCCTCGGGGAACTCGCCCGCTTCGACGTCGAAGCCGGCTTCCTCCAAGATGCCACAGCAGCGGGCGTGGACGTACTGGACGTACGGTGCGGACTGGGCCTCGAAGTCGAGTGCACGCTCCCACTCGAACGTGATCGCCTTCGTCGGCTGTTTGGAGACAATGTCGTAGCGAACGGCACCGATCCCGACCTGGTGGGCGATGCGTTCGATATCGTCTTCGTCCAGGTCGTCGTCGCGGATGCGATCGTCCAGTCTGGTCTCGACCTCCTCTCGCGCGCGGTCGATCGCCTCGTCGAGCAGATCGTCTACGTCGACGCCGGTTCCACGGCGGGTCGACATCTTCCCCTCCGGGAGGTTGACGTAGGAGTAAAGCACCTGCTCGAGCTGGTCGGTGTCGTTGCCCAGTAACTCGAGGGTCGCGTTGATCTGTCGGGCCTGAAGTTTGTGGTCTTCGCCGAGGACGGTCACCGCCTGGTCGTAGTTGTCGAACTTCCACTCGTGGTGGGCCAGATCGCGAGTGGGATACAGCGAGGTGCCGTCCGAACGCAGGAAGACGAGGTTCTTCTCGATGCCGAACGACTCGAGGTCGAGTTGCCAGGCTTCCTCCTCGTAGACCGCGTCGTCGAGGTCCTCGAGTCTGGAGACGACGTCGTCGGTTGAGCCGTCGCGCATAAAGCGCGTCTCCTTGACGAACTCGTCGAACTCCGCGGGGAGTCGGCCGAGACACGTCTTCATCCCCGAGAGCACCTGATCGACGACTTCGCTGACCCGCTCGTAGGTCTCCTCGTCGCCGGCCTCGAGTCCCTGCATGATCGAGTCGATCTCGGCTTCGGCCGCTTCGACCTCGGCCTCGGAGGCGTTCTCGAGGAAGCGGTTCCCCTTCCGGTAGTACCGGACGAGGTCGTACTCGATGCGGTCGCGTTCGGGGTCGCTCTCGAGGTCGGCCTCGTCGAACGTCTCGTAGGCCCAGGTGAAGACGGCCATCTGGCGGCCGGCGTCGTTGACGTAGTA
This sequence comes from Natrialba sp. INN-245, assembly GCF_009807105.1. Taxonomy (NCBI): domain Archaea; kingdom Methanobacteriati; phylum Methanobacteriota; class Halobacteria; order Halobacteriales; family Natrialbaceae; genus Natrialba; species Natrialba sp. INN-245. Next base: position 25,713 of record NZ_WUBV01000008.1, read on the forward strand.
GTGGCGGGAAACGTCGTAGCCGGCGAAATCCAGCAGGTTCGCGACCGCGTCGCCGATGATCGGGTTGCGCGCTCGGCCGACGTGGACCGGGCCTGTCGGGTTCGCACTCGTGTGTTCGACGACGAGTGACGTGTCGCGGTCCGCGAGCGAGCCGTACGTCTCCTCGGTGCCGGCCGCAAGCGTCTCCGCGAAGTAGGCGTCGCTCGGCAGGAAGTTGAGATACGGACCCTGCGTACGAATCTCGGAGACGTAGGTCAGTTCGTCGACGTCGATCGCATCGGCGACCTGGCCTGCGACCCGTGGCGGCGGCGCGCCCGCCTCGCTTGCGAGTCGAAACGCCACGCTCGAGGCGAGGACGCTCTCGACGTCCTCGGGCGGCTCTTCGATCCCGAGATCGTCCGTGGGGTACTCGAGTTCGGCGAGCGCCCCCTCGAGGGCCTCCTCGACCTCAGTTCGTAGGGAGAGGAACATACCCGCCCGTATTCAGGGCGGGAGTAAAGGAATGTCGGGTTTCGTCGCCGGTGGCTGTCCTCACGAATCCTCTCGAGGACGAGGCTATCCAGCCACCAGTCCGCCGTCACGATTCGAACGGGAGTTCGTCGAGAAACTGATCGCTCTGGTAATCGAGGTGGTCGAGTCGCGGGCCGAGCAGTTCGCGGACGAGGGTCACGAGCGGATTCGCCCGCCCGTCGCCGACCATTCCGATTTCGGTTTTCCTCCCGTCGTCGTCCTCCTCCCAGAGGCCGACGACGACGGTCTCTCGATCCACGAAAACGAGTCGACTGATCGTGGGCGGTTGGGTCGGATCGTGGAGCCAGTCGAGTTGAGGCACCCAGACCGTCGCCTCCGGAAGCTGTCGGTCGAAAAACTGCCGACCGGATCGATCTTTCACACCGGCATAAAAGTCGACGTCGCGATCGATCGCCCGCTCGGCGTGGGGAAGACACTCCTCGTCGAGTAACTCCCCGGACGTGTAGATCAGAAACAGCTCCTCGTCCGCTCTCTCCGCGAGTTCGCGAGCGTACTCGTAGACCTCGTCTCGTCCCTCGAGAACGCCGATTTTCCGCTCGTCTCCGGTACCCGTCTCGAATCGTGAGAGTAACTCGCCGATCAGTTCGATCTCCTCCCACTGGGCGGAAACCGGCGCGAGCATCCCCCGGGAGACGACGGCCGTCTCGGGATCGTACTTGACCAGCCCCGCTTCGTCGAGTTTCGGCAGGCGGGCGTGATAGAGTGAGATTCGAGCGCGCTCGAGGCGCTCGTCGTACTCGAGTGCGTCGAAAACGAACGCCTCTCGGGAGACGAGTTCCGCGGCCAGTTCGTCGATCGAAAGCGGGGCGTCGGCATCCTCCAGAGCCTCGAGAACCGCGCGGTTCGTCCCGTCCGTGATCAATCGCACCATTCGGTCGTCGAGCGAGCACATATCCCGTCCCACGTATCCAACACAATTAAAGATTATACTCAATTACTACCTCGGGGAGCTAAATCATCATCTCTACTGGTCGGTACTGAAGAAATTGCCACAACTGACAGAGATCATCGTCAACGGCCGGAATGTCGACGCCGATCACAGCGTCTTCAGTCCACTCCCGGTCAGCGGAACGACGACGTCCTCGTCGCCGTCGAGGGTTCCCATCTCGCGGTACTCCTCGAGGGCCGCCGGCGCGACCGCACACGTCGGCTCGACGTAGAATCCGTCGCGGTGGAGTCGGTCGAGCGCGCTCTCGATGGGGTCGTCGCCGAGCGCGATGACGTCGCCGCCGGTTGACTCGACCGCTTCGAGGAGTTCCTCCCGGCGAGCGGGTGCTGCGACCTGAATTCCATCCGCAATGTCGGCGTCGGCTCCGTCCTCGTCGACGGCCTGGCGACCGAGTGCCTCGACGATCGGTGCGTGACCTGCGGCCTGAGCGCCGAGCAATCGCGGTATCTCGTCGACGATACCGGCTTCCTCGAGCAGCGAGAAGCCTCGATACGCGCCCAAAAACAGCGTTCCGTGACCGATCGGGAGGACGAGCGCGTCGGGAACGGTCCAGTCGCGCTGGGCCGCGACCTCGAAGGCGAACGTCATCGTCCCGGCGTAGAAGGCAGGGTTCCAAGCGTGGCTCGCGTACCAGCCCGTTCCCGTCTGGAACGGTGCCCCGTCGTCCTCCGTATCGCCGCGGTCGCCTTCAACGGCCTCGAGACAGGCGTCGGTGACGTCGCTCCGACCCCCGTCGATCCGGACCGGGCGGGCGTCCGCGCGCTGGATCGCCATCAGCTTCGACTGTTTGACGTCCGCGGGGACGTAGATGTCGGCCTCGATCCGCGCCCGTGCGGCGTAGGTGGCGATCGACGCGCCGGCGTTGCCCGAGGAGTCCTCGAGTACCTTCTCGACGCCGAGTTCGACCGCCCGGGAGAGCGTCGTCGTCGCGCCGCGGTCTTTGAACGAGCCGGTCGGGAAGACGTACTCGAGTTTGAACGAGGCGTCCCAGTCGGGAGCGTCGACCAGCGGGGTGAATCCCTCGTAGAAGGTGACGTGTTGTTCGATCGGGAGGAACTCGAAGAACGTCCACAGCCCCTCGCTCGTGTCGAGTCTCGACAGCGGGAGCGGATCGCCGCTGGGGTACGGCCGATCGACGAACTCGAGGGGACTCCCGCACGCACAGCGCCAGGGCTCGTCGGAACCGGCCTCGTAGGTCGCCCCGCAGGCGGGACAGGTGAGATCGGACGGCATCTCAGTAGGAGTCGACGTCGGTGCCAACCGAGCAGACGTACTCGCCGCTTGCGACCTGCGGGAGTCTGCGCGTCCGCCACAGGATCCCGTCGGTATCGGCGGTGACGCTGTCTTTCGGTTCGCCAAATGGGGTCGTCAACTCGAACAGCACCTCGTCGCGGCTGACTCGATCGCCGAGATCCTTCGTCAACCGGACGAGTCCGCCACCGGGTGCGCCGTACTGTTCGAAGCTGTTGGCCCGCGTCTGGCGGGTCAACTCGAAGGTGCCATCGAGAAAACCGTAGTGCGTGAGGACGTTGAACACGCCGTCGACGCCCTTGCGGATGCTCTCTTCGTCCCAGCCGACACAGCCACCGAGTTCGGGATCGACCGTCGGCACGCCTTCGTCCGGGGCCGCACGTGCAAGCTGTCCGTCGGGGCCTTTCTGGTCGAGGACGTAGCCGCAGTCGAAGGCCTTCGCGAGTTCGAGACAGTCCTCGTAGAGGCGGTGTCGTTTCCCGCATCTGACCCGAACCTCGTCGATCATCCGGCTGGTCGAGCCCTGGTGGAGATCGAGGATCAGGTCCGCACGAGTCCCGACGTCGAACGTCGCCGCGGCGATCCGTTCGCTCGAGGTGCCGTTCTCGTTGCCGGGGTAGGCACGGTTCATCTTCGTATCGTCGATCGGATTTCGGTGTTCGGCGACCTGGAACGCGTGATAATTGACGATCCCGACGATCAGGATCGTCCCGGAGAGTTCGGCGGGATCGAGCCGGGGAACGACCCGACTGATGACGCCGACGCCGTTTAATTCGTCGCCGTCGCTCGCCGCCTGCATGTACAGCGTCTTTCCGGGCTCGGCGCCGTTGATCACGGCGACGGGCAGACCGAACGAGCTTCCGTCCCTGGTCTCGCCGACCTCGAGACGGCCCGTATCGATCTCACCGGGTTCCGCGCTCGCCGTTCCGAGCGTCGTCATGTCACCCACGACGGACCGGCCGGTCTTTATACTGTCCTTTGTCGTCGCAGACGTTTACCGATCGAACCCGCAGTACTGGATGCGACAAGAAACATAATATATAATACATAATGGGGGGAGACACATTGTTGTACCTGTTCTGATCCGTCCGATTCGTTCCAACGCCCGTCCGAGTTTCAGGTGATACGAAATATTGGTATTTTGATGGGTTTTAAGACGATGGACGTCCAAGCGGAGACCGTGATGAACACGCAGAAAACAGTCAGACAGGAAGCGGGGACGGTCGAAGAGAACGCACTCAGACTCGAGCCCGGAAAGGCCGAACAGATTGTCGACGCGCTGAACACGGACCTCGCGGACGCGTACGTCCTCTACCACCAGCTTCACAAACACCACTGGAACGTCGAGGGTGCGGAGTTCCTCGAGCTCCACGTCTTTCTCCAGGAGGTCTACGAGGACGTCGAGGACGCCGCGGACGACCTCGCCGAACGGCTCCAGGCGCTGGGCGGTGTCCCACACGCGAGCATGACGACGCTCGCCGAGAACGCGACCGTCGAACCCGAGGACGAGGACGTCTACGACGTTCGAACCTCGCTCTCGAACGACCTCGAGATGATGGGCAACATCATCGAGAGCTACCGCGAGCACATCGAACTCGCCGACAACCTCGGTGACTACGCGACCAGCGAGATGCTCCGCGAACAGCTCGAGACGATCGAAGAACACGCCCACCACATCGAACACTACCTCGAGGACGACACCCTCGTCCTCGACGAGGCGACGCACTGATACGGTTTACTGTAGATCATTTCCGGTGAGACCGCGACCCGGACCGCGGTCTCACCGGTAAATCGCTACAGCAATCCGTATGAGAGGACTGCTGTCCCTGTGTACCGCCACACCCGAAGCGAAGGTCCTGGACGCGGCGGTACTGACGCACAGGAGACCGTCTGAATCAGTCCGGCTCGTTCGACGCTGAAACCACCTCGTTCGACGAAATGTCGAACGTATCGAACGCGAAGAATAATGCCCCCGAGCGGTCAGCTACCCGCATGAGCATCGAGGAGGACGCCCCGGAGGAGGAGCCTGATCCGTTCGACGCCTACCGACAGTTCTTCGCGCTCGAGCGCGACGTCATCGTGCTCTCGTTGGCGATGTTCGCGTTCAGCCTTGGCTTTCAGATGACCAACCGATACATTCCGGAGTACATGGTGGCGCTGGGTGCGGGCGCGTTCGTCATCGGGCTGTTCGGAACGTTCGGGAACATCATCGCTGCCGTCTACCCCTATCCCGGCGGAGCGATCTCGGATCGCATCGGCTCGCGGTACGCCCTGACCGTCTTCGGGCTCTGTTCGACCCTCGGGTTCGGCGTCTGGCTCGCCGCTCCGCTCGTTTCCGACGTCACGATCGGCCCCGTCTCGCTCGCGATCGTTCTGATCTTCGTCGGCCTGATCTTCTCGCAGGCCTGGAAATCGTTCGGCCTCGGCGCGACCTACGCGATCGTCAAACAGGCGGTCCCGCCCTCGAGACTCGCCGCGGGCTTTGCCAGCACCGAAAGTTTTCGACGGCTGGCGTTCCTGATCGGCCCGCTGATCGCCGCCGCCTTCTTCCTCCCGATCGACGTCCCGGCGGAGGCGGCCGACGTCGGGGTGAGCGACGCGGTCGCCGCCGAGATAATCACCGCGTTCCAGTGGATCCTCGGCGTCGCCATCGTCTTCGGCGTGGTCGGCACCGTCGCCCAGCACGTCCTCTACGACTCGAGTGGCGATAGCTTCGGCAAGCAGTTCGAGGGGATCGCCCGGATTCGTCGAGATCTGCGGGAGATGCCCGAGGAACTGCGTCCGTTGTTGGTCGCGGACACCCTGGTGCGCTTTGCCAACGGCATGGTCTACATCTTCTTCGTCCTCGTCGTCACCCAGTTTCTCGGCGTCGGCCTCGAGTTGCCGTTCTCGATTCCGGTCGCGGGCGACTCGCTGTCGCCACAGGCGTACTTCGGACTCTTGCTCGGCCTCGAGATGCTCGTCGCCTTGCTGGTGATGGTGCCGTCGGCGAACGTCGCCGAGCGCGTCGGACTCAAACCCGTCGTCGCGCTGGGTTTCGCGGTGTACGCGATCTTTCCGATCCTGCTGATCACCGCGCCGGCGAGCGCCCTCGCCCTCGCCGTGCTCTTTGCGTTCTCCGGGCTTCGGTTCGCCGGCTTGCCCGCCCACAAGGCGCTGATCGTCGGGCCAGCCGAGATGGGTGCCGGGGGCCGAGTGACCGGTTCGTACTACCTCGTGCGAAACCTGATCGTCATCCCAAGCGCCGCGATCGGCGGGCTCATCTGGGCGGGCTTTTCGAACCCGCTGACCGGTGACGTGATCCTCGAGGGGTCGCCCGTGCTCGCCTTCTCCATCGCGACGGTGATCGGGCTGGTCGGCACCGCCTACTTCCTGCTGTTCGGCGAGGAGTTCGAGGCGTATGCGAAGCAAAACGGCACGTAGACGATAACCGCTTTTCCGAACTCGAGTCGGCCTCGAGCGTCTCGGTTACTCGAGGTGGCCCTCGAGCAGCCGTTCGACGTACTTCGCGAGCACGTCGACCTCGAGGTGGATGGGATCGCCGGGTTCTTTCGCAGAGAGCGTCGTCAGCTCGTACGTGGTGGGGATTATCGCGACGGTGACGCGTCCAGCTGCGGCGGTTTCACCGCCTTCGGTTCGCGGCGTCGAAGACGCCCCGCTCTCGAGGGCCGCGACGGTGAGACTGATGCCATCGAGGGTGATCGACCCCTTCTCGACGACGTAGCGCTCGTATCCCTCGGGGAGTTCGAACTCGAAGAACCAATCCTCACCCACGGACTCGACGTCCGAGACGGTCGCCACCGCGTCGACGTGACCCTGGACGACGTGCCCGTCGAAGCGCCCCTCGGCCGGCATCGCCCGCTCGAGGTTGACCGCCTCGCCCGCCTCGAGTTCGCCGAGGTAGGTCCGGTCGACCGTCTCGCTCGCGAGGAAGACCTCGAACCACTCCCCCTCCTCGGAACGTTCGACGGTGAGGCAGGCACCGCTGACGCTGATGCTCTGTCCGTCCTCGAGACCCATCGCGACGTCGTCGGCACCGATCCGCAGTCGAAGGCCGTCCTCGGTCCGCGTCCGGTCGAGGATTTCGCCCGTCTCCTCGACGATTCCCGTGAACATACGCGGTGGTCACAGCCGAGGAATAAAGACGTTCCGAAAAAGGCACGCATCACGTTTTCGTTATGCAACTCGCGCGTGGCTCACGGCTGATGGCGGGGAGCCGCCGCGCTTTTGCACCCGCCCGCGCTATCGAACTCCGATGGCAGGTATCCTCGATACGATCAAACTGGCCGGCTCGCTCGTCCTCGCGATCCCCGCCGCCCTCGCCGGCCTCGAGTTTCTGCTGGTTCGCGGCGAGACGCTCACCGGCTCGGTCCTGGTCGGGCTCGCGGTCGCACTCGTCGTCGCCCAGCAACGGCTTTCGTCACCGACCGACGTGAAAGGCGCCGTTGCAAAGCGGATCACGAGCGCGGTAACGACCGACTCTGACGACGAGGAGTGAGCGAGTCGTCGGTGCAGCCCGAGTGGCGGCCGACGCGATCGGTCGAGTAACGACCGACTGACCGGCCCGCCAGACCGCTGGAACGACCGCCGTCCTTTTTGTCCGTGGCTCCTGTCGAGAATCGGCTCAAGCGGTGTATCCTGTTCGACGGGAACCACGAGCGGGTGACCATTGCACTGCTCGCGGCCGTCTTCGGCGTGTTGCTCGTGACGATCACTCGAGGACGTTTCTCGGCTCGAGCGACCGCGACGGCGCGGCGAGGTAGTCCACTCCGTTTTCGGTCTTCGCGAGCAGGTCCGCCACCCGAACCCACGCCCCATCGGCCAGTTGGGCGGCCGCATCGAGTCGAACGACGCTCCCGACGTCGACCGTCTCCTCGCCGGCCGACGGTCGTTCGCGGGGCTCGAGTCCGACGCCCGACACCCGCGTCTCGATCGCGCCGTCCTCGCCGAACGCGCGGATCTCGGCCTCGAGGTCGGCCTCGACGGCGGTCACCGACGCCGAATCGGCCGTCAGCATCGCTCGGCTCGAGCGAAGCGCTTGCGTGACGGCGACGTGAGCGCGGCGTTCCCGCCCACCCTCGCCGGCGACGACGAACGTTCGGACGACTCCGCCGTGATAGCCTGTCGGGCCACGAGGGGCAACCGACACCACGATCGGTTCGCCGGGTCGGACCGTCGTCGGTTCGTCGGATCGGGCTGCCGTCGGCTCGTTGGATCGACGATCCGTGGTGTCGGTCGCTCCGGCGTCGACACTCGTGTTGCCCGCCGGAAACACACCGGCGGCGACGATCGCTTCGTCGATCTCGCGACGAAGTCGATCGACCGTCGTCGCCGTTCCGTCGACGAGGAGTCGCCCATCCTCGACGACGGCGTCCGCGAGGATCGCCGCCGCCCGTCGAATCCCGTCGCCTGCGGCCCGCTGGGCGCTCGCGATCCGCTCGCGTTCGGATGGCGTCTTCGTCGCTCGAGCGCCTGCGACCACGTCCGTCGAGGCGAGCGCGAAGCCCCGGTTCTCGAGAAATAGCGCGGCGTCGTGCGGGATCCGTGCGGGGGTCAGGATCGTTCCGTCCGCGAATCGATCCGCGAGGGTCTCGGCGAGTCGTTTCGCCGGGTGAGACGACGAGGTGGCCGACTCGCGGTCCCACCGCTCGCCGTCGAAGGCGATCGCCGTCTGTCGGGTCTCGGCGGTGCTTCCGTCGTCTTCGAATCCCGAGTCGGCGATCCGACAGTACGCGAGGTCGGGATCACATACGGGGCCGACGTGGACGAACGCCGTTGCTTCCCGGGAGTCGAGTTCGGACAGTAACGTCCCACCGAGGGCATCGGGAGTGAGTCGTCGACTCCCGGCACGGTCGGCTCCGTCGATCACGTCGCTTCGGCTTCGATCTCGTCGGCCGTCGTCGACTCCGGCTCCTGGGCCCGCTCGATCAGCTCCTCGAGGGGCGTCTCGGTGAGGCGGTTGTGCAAGAGGACGTCGATCGGGAGCGTTGGCGCGCCGTCGACTAAGTTCTCGAGGAGGACGAGTCGTTCGCGGGCTCGAGACATGCCGACGTAGAAGACACGACGTTCGTTGTCGGTGAGGACGGGAACGGGCGAGGTGGTCTTGGTGAACTCCTCGCAGCCGGGGACGTCCTCGGGATCGTCGACCGTTGCGACCATCTGTTCGACGACCTTCTCGGTGAGGTCGGTGCCGACGATAACGTGGTCGGCCTCGCGCCCCTTCGCGGAGTGGATGGTGCCGACGCGGATTCGGTCGGTATCCATCCCCTGATACTCGCCGATCGCGAAGTACGAACGGATGCTCTTCTTCTGGAAGTTAGTAACCTTCCGGACCATGTCGGCCGCCGAAGCCGGGCCGGGCATAAACGGCGCGTGATCTTCGATGACCTCGCCGGGAATCAGCAGTTCCTGGAGGTCGTCGATCCCGGTGTCTTCCTGGCGTTCGTCGATCTCGTCGAAGAGGTCGTCGCGCTCGTTGCTCCCGAACGCCGACTCCTGGAGCATATCGGCAAGTCGACGAGCCTGGAGTCCGGTGACGTCCTCGCCGGCATCGATCGCTTCCACCGCCCGGACGTACTGGGTGAGCCGGTCGGTCCACAGCCGCTGGTCGGTCAGCGACGTAAACGGCATCCCCTCGGTGATGAACTCGTCGATGAACTGGAACATCTGGTACCGGGCACGGAACAACACCATGATGGTGCTGTCGCCGTCGACCAGCGTCCGCCGAACCATCCGAACGACGTCGAGCATCGATGCGTTCCGGCGGGCCTCGACTGCGCCGCCTTCCTTGCGTGGATTGAGGTCCTTGTCCTGGCGCTGGTCGATGTGTCGGATCTCCTGGTTGACCGCGTTCAGGACGTTCGACGGCAATCGGTAGGAGTTCGGTAGGATGACGTCGTCGTCGACCTCCTCCTCGAGCAAGAGCGCAGGATCGGCACCCTGCCAGGAGTAGACGACCTGGTCGTCGTCGCCGGCGATCAGAACCTGTTCGACGTGGGGTTTCCACTCCTCGTAGACGTCGTACTGGAGGGTAGTGATGTCCTGGAACTCGTCGATCACGAGGTACTCGACGTTCGGAACGAGCGAACGCTGTTTGACTCGCTCTAACATATCGGCGAAGCCGATCTTGCCCTGTTCGCCCTTGTAGGTGCGCCAGGCACGGATCGCTTCGGGGACGTCGGTCCGGTCGTCGGCGGCGGGCCAGGTCGGCGTGTACTTGTTGCCCTCCTGGGCGTTGGGGTCGATCTCGGGTGGGAGGCGGACCTCCTCGACGTCCCACTGGAACGGAACGTCGTACCAATCGGAGACTTCCCGGCGGGTCCGCTGGAGCCACTGGCTCGTCGCGATGATCTTGTTCCCGATCGTCGTCGACCGGGCGGTTCGGCGGCCGGCGCCGCTGTACTCGTCTTCGAACTCGAGGCCGTACTCCTCGCAGAAGTCCTCTTTCTCGGATTCACCGATGACGTCGCTTCGCGAGAGATCGAGCAGATCGTACGCCTTCGCGTGCATCGTACAGACGTTGCCCTGCAACGCTCGCGGGCTCTCGTCGAGTCGCTCGGCCAGTCGCTCACGAACTTCCTGTGCCGCGGCTCGCGTGTACGAAACGACGAGGATGTCCCGGAACGTGACATCGTCCTGCTCTAAGATCTCTTCGACGTGGTCGAGAAGCGCGGTCGTCTTCCCGCTTCCCGGACCACCGAACAGCCGGGTCACCTTCGTCTCCGTAGTAGCCATTGTAGCTGTTCAAGGGCGCGATACCTATAAGTGACGTGGGTTTTCGTTGATACCGATTGCCGGCGAACAATAGTTACGGATTCCGCGGTGAGCGGGCGGATCGGACGTCGGCGCCGTCACGGATCTTGTCCTCGCACTCCGGACAGACGCGGGGGTCGTCGACGTTGCGGGGGGTAAACACGCGGGCGTAAGCGTCCGTCACGAACGCGCCGCAGTTCTGGCATTTCGGCATTGTCCTTCTTCGTTGGGATAGTGATGAGTGCTCTATAATAATTGTACCGAACAGTAGCGATGAAAAACACGTCAGAAGACGAACCGACGACCGTCTGAGTTACCGTGTCGGCTCCCACCCACAGACGGTACACGTGGTCGCGGAGGTATCGTGGAGTCCGCCACACTCCGGACACTGTTTCTTGTTATACTCCTGGTCCCACCCTACTCGTTCGACAGCGTGACCGCGGTCGGTAAGGTACTGGTCAAACACGTCGCCGGCACCGTTGGGTGAGGATGCCATAGTCATGGTATCGCACACCACAGTATTAAATCGTTGGGTCGACCGAAACGCTGCCGGAATCGTGTGAGAAGGTGACATGGGTCAGGGGCCAGGAGTTCCCCGTCGTCTCCTCGCCAGACGAACCGACCCGCGGTCTTTTCTCCCTCTCGGCCCAAGGTCGGCATATGAGCGACCTACGCCTCGATGCGACCCAACTCGATCGGTACTCGAGACACGTCATCATGGACGAGATCGGCCCCGAGGGACAAAAACGCCTGCTCGAGGGGAGCGTCCTCGTCGTCGGCGCGGGCGGACTGGGCTCGCCGGCGATCCAGTACCTCGCGGCCGCCGGCATCGGCCGGCTGGGGATCGTCGACGACGACACCGTCGAACGATCGAATCTCCAGCGCCAGATCGTCCACGGTGACGCCGACGTCGGCCGGCCGAAAGTCGAGAGCGCGGCCGACTACGTCGCAGCGCTCAATCCCGATGTCGACGTCGAACCCCACGAGACGCGGCTCACGACGGCGAACGTCGCCGACCTCGTCGACGACTACGACGTCGTCCTCGACGCCAGCGACAACTTCGCCACGCGGTACCTGCTCAACGACCACTGCGTGCTCACGGGGACGCCGCTCTCTCACGGCGCCATCTACCGCTTCGAGGGCCAGATCACGACGTTCACGAACGACCGCTCGAGTGCGGACGGCGACGGGGGCGGTGAGGGAGCCGACAGCGACGTGGGCGAAAGCGACAGGGATGGCGGCGACGGAGACAGCGCACCGAACGGATCGCCGTGTTACCGGTGTCTCTTTCCCGAGGCACCCGAACCCGGCACTGTCCCCGACTGTGCGACCACCGGTGTTCTCGGCGTTCTCCCCGGTACCGTCGGCTGTATCCAGGCCACCGAGGTCGTCAAGTACCTGCTGGGGAAAGGCGAGGTGCTCGAGGGGCGTCTCCTCATGTACGACGCGATGGAACTGAGCTTCGAAACGGTCGAGTACCGATCGAATCCGGCCTGTCCGGTCTGTGGCGAGGACCCGGAGATCGAGTCGGTCGAGGACGTCGCCTACGATGGTACCTGCGAAATTTCGGCCGACTAGGTCGAGCCGTTTCGTCGCGGATCCGCCACTCGAGACAGCTCGAGCGCGCCGAGAACGGCGAGACAGGAGACGAACGCGATCGTTCCGAGTTTTCCGCCCGCTCCGGTGACCGCCGGCGTGACCGCGAGAAAGACCAACCCGGAGAGCCCGCCGGCCCCCGCGACGCCCGCCGTCGACAGCCGATCGACGCTCGACATGCCGACGAACGAGGCACAGAACGCGACCGCAGCGAGCGTCGACGCCGTCTCCGGAGGGAGGACGGATACGCCGATTCCTGCGACGGGAAACCCGATCCCGGCGACGACGCCGGTCAGGCCCGAGGCGACCACCGCCCCGAGTTCGAGTCGAACGCTTGCGAGTAGCGTCGCGACCGCGGCGACGACCGCGACCGCCGCGACCACCGCGGCGATTCCCCACTGGGGCGCAGTCGGCGTTCCGTACTCGAGGCCCGTGAGTACGACCGTCGCCAGACAGCCACAGAGCGCGATCGTGCCGAGTTTTCCGCCAACGCCGTCGAACGACTCCGTCGTGGCTACGTACGCCACCCCCGAAATCGCGCCCGCTGCGGCGACGTACTCGAGGGAGGGGAACGCCGCCGGCGAGGCCATGCCGACGAACGAGCCACAGTAGGCAGGAACGGCGACTCGCGGGACGAACACCCCGGAGAGCACCCCGACCAGCGCGGAGGCGACCACCGGTCCCAGACCGAGGGAGACGCTCGCAAGGAAGGTGACGACCGCACCCACGACGACCGCGATCGCGTCGATCACGTCCGTCTCGTCGAACCCCGTCTCCTCGAGTCCCGACGCGTCGACGGAGGAGCCGCCGAACGTGCGTCGGGACTCGAGGACGGCGGCGACGCCACCGACGAGGACGATTCCCGCCTGGACGCCGACCGTCCCGACCTGCACCTCCGGACGCCCGGCGAGCGCGCTGAGAACCAACGCCACGGGCGTCACCACCAGGGCGGCGTATCCCGCGATCTGGACTGGGCCGTACACACGCCACAGTCGCTCGAGGGGGGTCGAGAGGGTTACGATTCGCGACCAGCCAGCCGCCCGATCGTATTTGATGTCGATACCCCCGCCCCGGTCTTGACACTGCGATACCCCCGCCCCGGTCTTGACACTGCGATACCCCCGCCCCGGTCTCGACACTGCGATACCCCCGCCCCGGTCTCGACACCGATCTGTTCGCCTCGGTCGTCGGTTCGGCGTGACGGCTTCCCGGCACCGACGGAGTCGGGCTGATCCGTAAATAAAAGTGTACGCCGAGTCCAGTGTTCGACGAACGTGCCCTCCAGACGAACGTTCCTCTCGACGACAGCGGTGACGCTCCCGGCGACCCTGATGGGGTGTCTCGGCCGGCGCGACGCCCCCTCGAGCGACGCCGGCGGAACGGACGACGGCTCCGAAGATCCCGCCACGGACGAGCCTGATGAGGCCTCTACTGACGATTCCAGCGTGTCCACCGAACCCGATGCGGGCCCGCCCGAGGATACGACCGCGACGACGCAGTTCCAGTACACGGCAGGGAACGCGGGCGTCGCCGACGCTCGTGCACCGTCCAACGATGCCGTCCAGTGGCAGACGCAGCTGTCGCCGACCGAAGGCGGACTCTCGGTCGCCGACGGACAGGTACTCGTCACTGCCGGCAACCTGGTGGCCCTCGACGCCGACGACGGATCGAAACGGTGGGAAGCCGACATCGGCCACAGCCTCGATGCGCCGCCGGCGGTGACGTCTGACACCGCGTACGTGACGGCGTGGAACGGCGGCCCCGACACCGATCGTGGGGTCGCGGCGGTCGACCTCGAGGACGGGAGTCTGCGGTGGCGAGCGATCACGGACGTCGACGTCTCCTCCGCGCCGACGCTGGCCGACGGCGTCGTCTACGTCGGCGGCTCCCTGAACAGCGAAGACGTCGTGGCCCTCGAGGCGACGGACGGCTCCGAACGCTGGCGCGTTCAGGTCGGCCAGTACGCGACGACGCCCGCGGTCGCCGACGGAACCGTCTACGTCGGCGGCGGCAGCGAACACGCCGCGTACGCGCTCGAGGCTGCCACCGGCGAGGAGCGCTGGCGGGTCGAAACCGACGGCCGCGTGTGGGGCGCGCCGATCGCCGTCGACGACACCGTCTACGTCGGCTCGAGAGGCGGGACGGTGTACGCACTCGAGCCAGCGGACGGGGAGACGCGGTGGGTCGCGTCCGTCGGGGACGACGTTCCCGAGTCGATCGCAGCGACCGACGAACGCCTCTACGTACCCACGGCGGACGGCCTGGTGGCGCTCGACACCGACGGAACGGAGGCGTGGTCGCTCGACGGCCGGTCGCGGGTGAACGCGCCCTCGGTCGTCGGGGACGCGGTCGTCGTCACCGATCACTCGACTGCGATATGTCTCGGCGAGGACGGCGAGAGACGGTGGACGTACGAGTTCGACGAGCGCGTGATCGACGACATGGTCTTCGGGGGGACCCAGACACCCCCTGTCGTTTCCGATGGTGTCGTCTACGTGGCGTCACACGGCGGCGACGTCACCGCACTCGGCGGATGATCGCGTCCTGACCGAGAGACGTGACTGTGCGCGAAGCCGGTGTCTGTGTGTGGAACCCGGCCTCGAGAACGCCGATCACTCCCTGTGTCGAACGCGGACCATCCCATCGGACGTGACGCCGACGATCAACGGCGTCGTGATCTGTCGACCGGAGACGGCCGAGCCGGCGGCGTCGCTGACGACCTTCATCAGATCCGGGGCCGTGTAATCGACCTTGACGCCGGCTTCGTCACAGGCCTCGTAGACGAGTTCGGGAACGTCGTAGAGGTCCGTCCCCTCGGGGACACGGACGCGGACGGGTGCCCGGAGCGCTTCGGCGAACGCGACCGTCTCGCGGGCCTTCTCGACGTTCTCGCGAGCGCTCGACTCGACCGAGGAGACGTTCGCCCGGGAGGTCCCGAGTTCGTCGGCGATGTCTGCCTGGGAGATACCGCGCTCGCGTAACGCGAGCACCTGCGCCTGTCTGCGGGTCAGTATGCTCGTCTCGGCGTCGAAACCGATCTCCGTGAGGAGTTCCTCCGTCTCGTCGATCACAGCGACCGCCTCCGGCGCGTGCCGATCCGACCGGGTCGGGTTCGCGAAAGCATATGTCAACTATGCGTCCGGCCGTAAGTGAGTGTAGCGGTTCGGCGAACCGATCCTCGATCACCGGATCGAATATGGGACGGCGACGACCGACGTTTTTAGCGTCGCCACCCGAAGGGCAGGTATGGATCGAAAGGAGTTTCGCGACCTCGTCTCACCCGAAGCGGCCCACGAGGCGATCGCATCGCTGTCGCTCGAGGGCGGGATCGACCGCGTCCCGCTCGAGGACGCCCGTGGTCGCGTCCTCGTCGCACGGCTCGACGCCGAACTCGACGTTCCTGGCTTCGACCGGGCCAGCCTGGACGGCTACGCCCTTCGGGCCCGAGAGACGTTCGGCGCGGACGAGGCCGACCCCGCACGCCTCGAGGTCGTCGGCGAGGTCCACGCCGGTGAGAAACCCGACGTGGCGGTCGCGGAGGGAGAGGCCGTCGAAATCTCGACGGGAGCGGTGATGCCCTCGGGTGCGGACGCGATGGTCCCGGTGGAGCAAACCGACGACGCGGGCGCGGTAGAGCGAACCGACGAAGTGGATACGGGGGGGCGAACCGACGAGACGGACGGCGAAGCAGTGCTGATTCGGACCGCCGTCGCCCCCGGCGACAACGTGATGTTCGCCGGCGCGGACGTCGCGGCGGGCGAACGAGCGCTCGGCCCCGGGACGCAGGTTACGCCCCGCGATATCGGATTGCTGTCGGCGCTCGGGATCGACGAGGTGCCGGTCCGGGCCCGGCCTCGAGTCGGGATCGTCTCGACGGGCGACGAACTGGTCCGGCCGGGCGACGATCTGGCGAGCGACCGCGGCGAGATCTACGACGTCAACAGCTACACGATCGCCGCGGGTGTCGAGGACGCCGGCGGCGAGGCCGTCCTCTACCCCCACGCTGGCGACGACCGCGAGGAGATGGAACGCGTGCTTCGGGAGGCCGCCGAGGAGTGCGATCTCGTGCTCTCCTCGGGATCGACGAGTGCGAGCGCCGTCGACGTCATCTACCGGGTGATCGAGGAGGAGGGCGAACTGTTGGTCCACGGCGTCGCCGTCAAGCCGGGAAAGCCGATGCTCGTCGGTCGGCTGGCCGACTCGGCGTACGTCGGCCTCCCCGGCTACCCCGTCTCCGCGATGATGGTCTTCCGGACGTTCGTCGCGCCGGCGATCCGCGAGGCCGCCGGGCTTCCGGAACCCGAATCCGCGACCGTTACTGGAAAGCTGGCTCGCCAGGAACGCTACGGCGAGGGACGACTCCGCCTGATGCCCGTCGGGCTGGTCGAAACCGGACCCGACGAAGTCGCTCCCGTGAGTGGTGATGGCGGAGGGAGTCCCGGGATGGACCCGGAAACCGATCTCCTGGTCTACCCCGTCGACAAGGGAAGCGGCGCGACGACCAGTCTCGCCGAGGCCGACGGCGTCGTTTCGGTCGACGCCGACACCGACTACCTCGAGGCGGGCGAAGCCGTCGACGTCCGACTCTTCTCGCCGGACGTCCGGCCGCCGACGCTGCTCGGCGTGGGCGAGGACGATCCGACGTTGAACCAACTGCTCGACCGACTCGAGCGCCCGCGATATCTCTCGGTTGGGAGCCGGCCCGCCCTCCGGCAGCTCCGCGAGGGCGTCCCCGACATCGCCGTCGTCGCCGGACCGCTCGACCGCGAAGTCGACGCCGAAGCGATCGGCGACTGGCACCGCGAGTGGGGACTGGTCGTCCGACCCGGCAACCCCGAAGAAATCGAAGGGGTGGCCGACTTGATCGATCGTGATCTCCGATTCATCAACCGGACGGCCGACTCCGGCCTCCGGATGAGCGTCGAGCGGGCGCTCGAGGACCTGGCCGACGACCGCGAGGAGAGCCAACGGGACCTGGCCGACGCGGTCGACGGCTTCGATCTCGGACTGCGTGCCCACGAGAGCCCCGCCCGGAAGGTGATCGAAAGCGACGCCGACGCCGGTCTCGGACTCGCCGACACGGCCGACCGGCTAGATCTCGAGTTCGTCCCGCTCGGCGAGCAACGGATTCGCGTCCTCGCGAACCCGGATCGGACGGCGAAAGCCGGCGTCCACGATCTCCAGGAGGCGATCGAGAGCGACGGTCTCGAGTGAAATTATACGTAGTAGAGACTCTCAACGTGTCGTGAACAGCGATTTTTACGTCCCCACGATGTACGAGGCGTGATGTCGACGATAGCCGAGCTCCGGTTCCCAGTCCCGGACACGACGCTCGAGACTGCGTTCGAGCACGCGCCAGATGCGACGTTCGAACTCGAGTCGTCAGTGTCGAAGACCCGGCCCTGCCTCTGGGTTTCGGGGGTCGACCACGAGCGGGTCGAGTCGGCATTCGACGCGGATCCCTCCGTAGACGGATACGACCTCCTCGTCGAGACGCGCTCCCGGCTGCTGTTCGACGTGAGTTTCACGAATGGGTCCGGAATCGATCGCCTCTGTGACCCACTTCTCGCCGACGGCGGCTCCTTGCTTGAGGCGTGGGCGACCGACGGCTGGTGGCAAGTACGGATCCGGTTTCCGGACCGCGATGCGCTGTGTAACGCCTACGATCGACTGGTCGAGCGCGACATCAACGCCGACCTCCGCCGGGTGACCGACGTGAGTGAGAGGGCCGAACCCGAGACCCGGCTGACGCCGGAACAGCGGGAGGCCCTCGAGGCCGCCCTCGAGTACGGCTACTTCGAGATCCCCCGGCGCATCTCCATGGAGGAACTCGCGGCCGAACTCGGTATCTCCCATCAGGCGCTCTCCGAACGATTCAGGCGGGCTTACGAGACGCTGGTCGACGAGGAACTCCAGCCGACCGGCGAGCGGTCGGCGGCGGAGTGAGGGCAGGGAGCAGAGATTTTGCACGCGAGAACGGGATCGCCGGGATCAGGTGGAGAACTCAGCTGTGTTGCCGGGCGAAGGTATCGATTCTCGAGGTCGCCGTCTCGAGGTCGCGGTACTCGAGGACCTCGACTGCGTCGTTTCCACGGACCATCGCCGACAGTTCGTGTGCCGCGCCGGGACGGTACAGACAGAGTACCGGTTTCTCCCAGGCGACCGCGCGGCCGAGTTCGTAGCCGACGCCGAGGCTGGGCGTGGTCACTTCGGCGACGACGATATCGGCTTGCTGGAGCCACTCGACGTCTTGGTCGTGGATCTCGTCGTCGGTGAGCTCCGCCTCCGCTTCCATCTCCTCGACGTCCTCGTTCCCGACGTGTTCGGTGAGGACGGTGCCGTGGTCCTCGAGGTGCTCGATGAGGTCGACGTACAGGTCGCGGTCGTCTCGACCGCCGCGGATCGAGCCGCTGAAGAAGATATTCATGGTTGCCCTCGAGATGCCAGTCCAATATCAGTATTTCGAACGGCGGCGACCGACGGTGGCTATCGACGGCGGTATCGGTCGCCTTCGAGTCGGTCACTGGCCTCGAGTCGTCGTCAGCTGACCTCGAACCCACGTCAGCGGCCCTCGAGGGGTCAACCGACCTCGAGTCGCTCCCCGAGTTCGGGCGCGCTCGCGTCGTACCCCCCCGAACGGAGTTCGTCGGCGAACGTCTCACAACGGTCGCCGTGGTTGATCAGCACTGTCGACTCGCGGTAGGACTCGAGGAACGAGCGCAGTCCCTCGCTGTCCGCGTGTGCGGAGAAGTCGAACTGTTCGACACGGGCGCTGACGCGCATCATCCGGCCGTCGATCTCGGCGCTCCCGGTCTCGAGGAGGTCCCGGCCGGGCGTTCCCTCAACCTGGTAACCGGTCATCGCGATCGTATTCGCCGGGTGGTCCCGAACCGCGGGGACGTAGGTCATCGCCGGTCCGCCGTGGAGCATCCCGCTCGTGGTGACGATGACGGTGTTCTGTTCGGCGACCCGCTCTCTTTGGCCGTCGCGGCCGTCGACAAACCGGGCGTTGCCCTTCGCGCGCCGGAGGAGGTCGGAATCACGCAGGAACTCGCGGTTCGGCTCGCGCAAGAGGAGTTCCGCGACGCGGGTTCCCATCCCGTCGACGTAGCACTCGAGGTCGTACCGTTCGCAGATGCACAACACCTCTTGGGTGCGTCCGATCGCGAACGCGGGGACGACGACGGTGCCGCCCTCCCAGATCGTTCGCTCGAGCAGGTCGACGAACGCGCGTTCGATCTCCGGACGGGGCTCGCGCGTCGTGTCGGCGTACGTGCTCTCACAGATCACGACGTCGGCGTCGGGTCTGGCCGTCGTGCCCGACAGCAGGCGCTGGTCTTCGGTGTGGAAGTCGCCGGTGTAGAGCAGGCGGGTGTCGCCGTCGTCGATCAGGACGTGGGCGCTCCCGGGGACGTGGCCGGCGTCGAAGAACGTGATCTCGTAGCCCGCGGCCTCGAAGGACTCGCGGTAGCCGTGGGTCTCCGAAACCTGGGTCAGCCGGGCGAGTTCGGCCTCCGTGAACGGGCAGTCGTAGGTCCCGCCGTGGAGTTTCAGCGTGTCTCGAGCCAGCAGCATTGTGAGATCGCGCGTCGGCGGCGTCCAGTGAACCGGTGGGCGGGCCTCGCCAGACAGCAACGAGGGGATCGAGCCAACGTGATCCAAGTGGCCGTGGCTCACCACCACCGCCTCGGGATCGACGTCGGCGATCGGAAACGACGGTGGGTTGCCCGAGTCCATCCCAAAATCGAGCAAGAGTCTGTCGTCGACGACGAGCGCACTCCGGCCGATCTCTCGAGCGCCGCCGAGAAACCGAATATCCATCGTGACAGGGTAGTCGTTGGTGCCGTTTGACAACGTCGATCGACTGGCGTCGAAGGTGGAGGTGGCCAACGAGTGTCGTAGAACACGGTCGGTTTATGGGTGACCGTTTCGTCTCGATGGTTCAAGGAATTATCGTCGCCGACCGCGTGTTTCGTGGTCCTCGACTCGTCCACGGCGCTTGGTCCCGTGTTCCGACGCTCTGAACTGTGACGATCGTCCCTATCAGTTGGAAGTGACACTCCCCGAGACTGGGGTGCGTTCCGTCCGGGTTCCATCCGACCGAGCCGTTCCGCTCGCCCGTCGTTTCGCGATCGGCCGGTGACGACTCATCACGGTCCGTGCGTACTGATCGTCGGCGTCTTTCGGGAAGTCGAACACGACACGACGGTCAACCGTCTCCGACGGGTACGGCTCCCCGAACAGAACCGATCCACGCCTTATTGCGGCTGCAACGCGGCGCGTTCCCCTGCATCCCGCTCGTTCCGTTACCGAACGTCCGAGATCGAGGCCCTCGAGAGCAGGTAGACGGCTCCGGCACCGAACGCGAGCCCCAAACCAACGAGAACGGCGACGGGTGGGACGATCGTGTCGAGCGCACCGCCGAACGCCGTCACCTCGAGGACGGACGTCACGTCTTCGTCGAGCACGATCGCACGTGCGGCATCGACGCCGTACGTGACGGAGTTGGTACGGGTTCCTGCACGATTTGACGGTGCAATCGTCGCACAGTTTGCGGTTACACTGGTACAGCGGCACAGCAAACCGTATGAGAAGCTGCTCACTTCGCCCACAGGAATTCAGTCTAGTTCAAATCCGGTCGTTGGAGTTTCTACACCGGTTCGCTACGCTCACCGGTTTGAAACATGCCGCCTCCCGGATTTGAACTTCCGAAAGACTCGCTGGCGCTCGTCTTTCGACTTCCCGCTCGCTACGCTCGCGGGAACGGGGACAGCTCGATCTTCAATCGAGTGCGTAAGCCTCTCGAATGGAAATCGCGTAAAATCCGGTCGTTGGAGTTTCTACACCGGTTCGCTACGCTCACCGGTTTGAAACATGCCGCCTCCCGGATTTGAACCGGGGACAGCTCGATCTTCAGTCGAGTGCTCTCCCAGTCTGAGCTAAGGCGGCGCATCTCTACCTCGGTCGATCGTCTAAAAAAGGATTTCGAATCGAGGGCGGCATCCGACTCGTTCACACACGTACGAAAAGTCGTCATAGCGTAGTCGTTTTCCGCCGTCATCCTCCATGTCGCTCGAGTGCGATCGGAGCGAAACGTTTCACCGATTTGCATACTGTCGATTATGATCGAGTCCACCGCCTCGAGCGAGCCGAACAGTTACGTGATCGACACAATGTGGGTCACTTCGATATAATCTCGCAACTGTGTTCGAGGTAACTCTCAATTTATGTAACATCTCTCCAGTAGTCCCCCCATGGATTCACGGATTCGACGACGGCAGTGTTTCCGACCGTCCTCTGCGGGGACGTTGGTCGGTATTGCCGGGCGTACGGGGGGTGCGGAGGAGGCAATCAATTGGGGCAATTCGGGCGAAAGCGACGATGGAGCGACCGATGTCGCAAGTGATACGCAATCCGAGGTGTCGGAGGCCACACTGGAACGTCACTCGAGCGAGGCGGTGACAGCAGACGCGCGAGGGATGTGTCATGTCTGACGGCGACGAATCCGATCAAGAGCCGACTCGTCGCTCGGTCCTCCGGACGGCGGTCGCGGCTTCGGGGGCGACCGCGCTGGCCGGCTGTCTCGACGAGGATATCGAAATTACGGTCTCCAGCGACTCGGACGATACAGAGGCAAGTGGCGACGCTGGTCCCAGCACCGGTCCCGGTGGTGGTTCCGAGTCTCCCGACGATTCCGGCGACGATTCAGAGTTCACTGACGACGGTGACGTCGGGGATCCAACTGACGAAGATGGCGCTGATGACGGCGAGGGCGACGCGGGGAGCAAGGACAAGGCAGACGACCCGAGTGGAGACGACGCCGACGACGAGGATGGCACTGATTCCGAGGACGACGTGGGTGAAGACGACGACGACGACGGGGACGACGAGAGTAAGGATCTCGAGCCGTCGTTCAGCGAGGACTGCATCGGTGTCGATCCCTCGAACCTACAGATCGACGAGATCAGCGGTAACCGCTGGCGGGTCAGTTCGGGACGCGCTGGGCTCCTCGTATTCGACGGGAAGGAAAACGCCGAGAACGCCACCGAAATCATCGAACACTACGGATTCACCAGCATCTGCTTCGTCGGGCGGCCGGATCCGCCGATGACCTACTGGCTCGTAGACGGAGACGCACCGTCCGCTCCAGGATCCGTCGAAGGAGGCGAAGACTGCATCAATGTCGATCCCTCGAACGTACAGATCGACGAGGTTAGCGGCAACCGGTGGCGGGTTCGTTCGAGGAACAGCGCGCTCCTCATGTTCGACGAGAAGGAAAACGCCGAGAAGGCCAAAGCGATTATCGAGCACTACGGGTTCACCAGTATCTGTTTCGTCGGGCGACCGGATCCGTCGATGACCTACTGGACGAGCTGATCGACATCGGTCATCGGTCGCCCGCCAGTTTCGAATCGACGGTGGACTGATACGGTTTGCTGTAACGATTTACCGGTTCGACCGCAGGATGGGTCGCGGTCGCCCGGAAATGGCTTACAGTAGACCGTATGAGAGGGACCGATCTACCGGTCGGCCGCCGGATTGTCGCGGCTCCACCGAAAACGACTTCCAGTAGACCGTACGATAGCAGTTCGTACGAATACGAATGTCGGCCGTTCGAAAACCCAATATCTGATTAGTAACGCTCGGACTACACGCCCGGTACAGGTGGTGTAACGGCCGCCTGTTGGATAGTCGGATATTCAAGACACCCTTTTCCGCGTCGGCGGGTAATACTCTGTTATGGGTGCCCTTACCACGAGTCAGGACGGCCGTGAGCTCTCGGCGGATACCATCCTCGAGTTGCTGGCAAATCGGCGTCGGCGGTACCTGCTTTACGCGCTTCGCGGACAGGATGGACCGATCGAACTATCGAAACTCGCCGAGCGAATCGCCGGCTGGGAACACGACGTTCCGCCCGAGGAGGTCGCAAAAAACGAGTACAAGAGTGTTTACGTCTCGTCAGTCCAGTGCCACGTCCCGAAACTGGCAGATGCCGGCGTCGTCGACCACGACGAGAACAACCACACGGTCGTGCTCGCGGACAACTACGAGCAACTCGAGCCGTATCTCCGCATCGTCATCCGCGACGAACCCGAGAACTCGCGGCTTCACGCCGCACTCGAAACCGAGTCCGGTGATGGCTTTTTCAGCCAGATTCGTGAGAACGTAGCCCGCCTCAAGCACTGACTACTCCTGGCAAGTGCAGGCTGAACGCCCATAGTTTCGGATTACGCCGATGCGATCCACCACCCGTCGTTCTTGACGACCGCGGGCGCGGTCTCCCCACGATTGGCTCCGTGATCTCGACCCGAAAGACGTAGTAGTCGCCCCTCTGACCCACAGATATGGAATCGATGGAGGATCTCTGCGTCACCGAGTGTACCCGTTGTCCGGCGCTGGTCGACTCGCGGAGCCAGATCGTCAACGGAACCGGCCCCGAGGACGCCGACGTGGTGTTCGTCGGCGAAGGGCCAGGTGCGAACGAGGACGCCGAGGGCGAGCCGTTCGTCGGCCGAAGCGGTACCGTCCTCGACGACCAACTCCGGATCGTCGGCCTCGAGCGCGACCGCGTTCGAATCACCAACTGCGTTCGGTGTCGCCCGCCCGAGAATCGCGACCCGACGAAAGACGAACTCGCGAACTGCCGGGGCTACCTCGAGGCCGAACTCGGCCGTCTCGACCCGGAGGTCATCGTCACCCTCGGCAAGGTTCCGAGCGAACACCTCCTCGAGCGATCGGTCGCGGTCACGAAAGAGGCGGGCACGCTCGAGGACGTCCGCATCGAAGGAACCCCCCGGCGGCTGTTGATCTGCGTCCATCCGGCGGCGACGCTGTACGATCGGAGCCAGGAGGAGACGTTCGCCTCGGCGCTCGAGCGAGCCGCGGACCTGGCCGACGTCGGCGACGACGGAAGCGGGCAGACGCGATTGGACGGGTTCTGAAGAGGATTCGGGCTCAATTCGTCGAGTGGAAACCGCCTCGAGTGCGCATCACCGAGCCGAACTGTTCGTATCCGGCGAAACCACTAACAGTCTGTGTGCAGAACGTGCACATACAATGAGCGCGAGTGACGACCCCCGCCGGGTTCACTTTCAGTCGCCGCAGTATCTCGTCGAGCGCCTCGACGCGGTTGCGGATCTCTTCGACAAGGATCGAACCGACCTCCTCGTCGAAGCGATCCGCGAGTACCTCGAGGAAACCGCCGAAAGCGAGACGTTCCAGGAACTGGTCGCGACGAAGTATTACGACGATCAACTGGAGTTCGAGACGGTCACCCAACTCGTCGGCGCCGAAACGGCCCAGCGGCTCCGCCTTCTCAAAGCGGATCTCGAGGGCGAGCCGCTCGATATCGCCCAACCGGACGACGACGTCGACATCTACGATGGGGATGTGACGGTATCCACCGATGACACCGACGCCGGAAAGCGATGAGCGAGCCGCAGTTGCGGACCGTCGTCGCCGATACGAGCGCACTCGTCAGTCTTGCCGTTCCCCGTGCTGACACTGCTTACGACACCGAAACGTCCCCGGATCCCCTCCAGTATCTCCTCACGTCGTGTGTCGTCTCCGTTCCGCCAGAAGTCGTCTCCGAACTCGAGGATATCGCACAGTATCCGGACGTACACGGGAGTGCAGCCACCGCCGTCCTTGCGGCACGCGAGTACTATACGGTCGTCGATCCGTACGAGGGAGCCGAGACGCCCGACCCACGTCCGACATTTGGCCTCGACGACGGCGAGACCGACGGGATCGTGCTCGCAAACGCACTCGACGTCGATGGATTTTTGACCGACGAGTTCGGCGCCACGAACTTCGCGCTCATCCACGCGACGCTCCAGGGTCCACGGATCGTCCCAACTCCCCGGCTCATTCGTGAGTATGCACGCAACGGCCACATGACAGTCGAGACGGCACGTACGCTCATCACCGCCATCGGTTCACATCGCAGTTGGAAGAACAGTCCCTACGTGACGCAGTTGCTCGAGCGCCTGTCGTAGTTCCGCGACGGTACGCCGGCGTCGCGTGTCTCGCTTTTGCGGTCGGTTGTGAACGACTGAACGTGACTCTCGCCCATTTCGGTCACCACGAAAGCCCCCGATTCGGTCGATCGGATCTGCCTCTTTCGTTCCCACCCGTGTCGGCTGGCCGGTCAGACCACCGCGGGGTGGGAATGAAAGGGGCTGTCCGCGTCCGGGAAGACGGACGAAGCAAGCACGTGACCGAAGGGAACGCGCACAGCGAGTCCCTCGACTGGACGCGGGCAGGGGCTTTCGTAGTGTTCTCCTTCGCCACTGTCCACCGCAGAACAAATCCGAACACGACCAACTGGTTAGCATCCTAACGTTCTTTATGCTTGGTTGCGTATCGAACGGATGCGCACGAAAGTGCGCTGAGCCGGAGTCCAGGCACCAACCTATGCACTCCGACTCACACACGCCCCCGCATAGCGGGAGCAAACCATGCTTCACGTCGGTGAAATAAAGACCTGCCGACGTGTCGCCGAGCCAGTCCCACGCGTTCTACTGGAGTAGCCTACGCGTTTCTGGTTCTCCGGCTGGGTTGTTCTGCGCTGTGTCGGGCCATACGAAGACACATGGTCACGAAACTCACCATCCACTGCGACTGTGGTACCGACGTTCACACGGAACAGACCGACGGCCGAGTTGCCTGCCCCGACTGCGAATCGGCGTTCGAGACGACGATCATCGAATTCGTCCCTGATCACGATGCACCCAGCACTCGCTACGGCACTCGCTCGAATCGCGGCCCGTGAAGGCTGTGAGCGGACGGCGCTCCCGCCGCTGTACGAGGCGGTCGATACCGAGGCGCTGGTCTCGCTGCTCGAGTCTCCCGCCGCCGTCACCGTCCGCTTCGAGTACGAGGGGTATACGGTTGTGATCGAATCCGGGTCGCTCGAGGTGGAGGTGATCGGGGAGAACGAGTACCAGTAGTTGAAAACACGCCGATTTTATTCAGCAACACCGACCGAGATTCAGTCGGCTCGTCTTTCTCCTTCGCCACAGTTTGTCACCCGCTACTCATCCCGCCACGACCCCCATACCTCCCGATACTTACCGAGTTCGCGGTACTCCTTCTTCCGCTCGAAGGCGTCGATGGCGTAGATCACTTCGTTGTCCTTGTCCCAATCGATCAGCACGCGGAAGTCACCGACTCGAAGCTTGTAGCCGGGATGGTTCTTCAACCGGTCGAGGAAATGGTCCGGGAAGTCGCCGATGTCCTCCAGCTTGGTGATGATCCGCTCGGCGTCCTCCGTCTCGAACTGTTCCAACGTTTTGACCAACGTCTCCGTCAGAACGACCTCGTGAGCCACTGTTCAGCCCTCAGTCCTGATCGATGCCGAGGTGTTCGCGGGCCTCGTCCGTGGACATCGTACGTCCCGCTGCCACGTCCGAGTAGCCCTCCGAGACGCCCTCCTGCGCGCCGGGCGTCAGAATCGGCTCCGTGGTGTCGCGCAACACCTCACGGACGAACTCCGAGCGGTTGGTGTACTCCAGTTCCTCGGCCAATTCGTCGATCTCTTCGAGAAGCCGCTTCGGGACCTTCACGTTCAACTTTACCATGTCCCCGTCGCCGTTGTCTCCCGCGTTCGTACTCATGTAACGTGGTACGTGGGTGGTACTCAATAAATTGTCGCTCACTCGCCGGTCGCTGACCACACCAATGACCACCTACCTTTTTTGATATGTCTTCGCGAAATATGTACGCCAGTTGCTGAATAAAGGAATCGTATTTGCAACAACTGGTAAGGGTACGCTGATCGGTACTGCCAGACGATCAACTCCCTCGATTCCGTTTCAGTACGCTGTCGACTCGACGCCGACGGTGCAACCAGCAGTTTCGCTCGAGGTCCCGCCCTCTCCACCTCGAGTCCGACCCGTGTCCTTATTCCGTCCGAGTTCGAACACGGCGGTAATGGACGGCGAAATCTCGACGGAGGAGGTCAAGGAACTTCTCGAGGGCGACACGGACGTTCGGATCGTCGACATCCGGGACGAACGAAGCTTCGAGCGCAGTCACATCCCCGAAAGCGAAAACGTCCCGTTCAACGAACTCACGGCTCGGATCGACGAGTTCGAGGACGCGGATCGGATCGTCACCGTCTGTCCCCACGGCAAGGCGAGCGTTCAGGCGGCGAAACTCATCGGCTCCTACGAGGGAAGCGCCGACGCGCGTGTCGAGAGCATGGCCGGTGGACTCGAGGAGTACGGAATGCAATACGGGCTGGTTCGTGAGGAATCGCCGGTAGACGAGGCTGCGCGTTCGGACTCGCCGTTCTGATCGGTGCCGGCGCTGGTCGATCGGGTCGTCGAAGAAACGGTGGTGGTGTCGGGTCGCGAAGTCGGGTTCGGAAGTCGTCTCAGATCATCGCGGGCTCATGCGACGTTGAAGCCGCGATCCCGAAGGAAATCTTCGATGCGGCCGGTGTGATTGCCCTGAAGTTCGATGTGGCTGTCCTCGACCGTCCCACCACAGGCGAACTTGGACTTGAGATCCGACGAGAGACTGTCGAGATCGACGTCCTTCGGATCGAATCCTTCGATAATCGTTACCTCTTTTCCGTATCTGCGCTCGTCAATGCGGATGGTGAGTTGCTGTTGACCCTTGGCCACGTCTTCGCAGACGCAGAGTTCCTCGGGCAGCCCGCACGTCGAGCAGACTTCCGACATTACGTTCGTCCGTACGAAATGACCATATTAAACACTATCGGGACCTACGCGCCGTCGTGCGGTTCTTTTTGAACGAACGTTGACGTGCTCGCGGTCGTCGGCAGTCCGTGGGGCCAAACACGCGGAAATCGACGCCGTCAGCGACCGGTCGCGGCCGACCGACCGACCACCGGGAGACGCTCGCGGGTCAGTCGGTCGACGATCTCGATCGCTTCGTCGGCGTCCTCGCGGTCGACGCCGCCGCCGTAGACCGCGCGTTCGTAACGCTCGAGTACCGTCCGGACCTGCGGGTCGCTCGCGACGCCCTCGCCAGAGCGCGTCTCGAGCGCCGAGAGATACTCACGCGCGGACTCGTCGTCACGACGCGGGCGGTACTCGCGGGCGAGGAGCGCCTCGAGTCGGCGGTATGCTCGCTCGGCGTCGCTCGTGGGGTCACGGCGGCGTCCGTGCCAGAACAGCCCGACCGTGCGGCGGGCGCTCGCGATTGCCCCGGCCCGATGGACGCCGGCGACCAGACCGACGAACAGGACGGCCGCGATCGTCAAGAGTTCGCGCGTGATCGCAACCGGCGGCGATAGCTCGCGGTCGTCGTCGCCGTCGTCGGTCGACGTGTCGATCGGACCCTGTGGGCCACCCGGCGGCGATGGGTCGTCTCTCGGGTCCGGTTCGGAGTCGGTCGTTGGCGGTTCGTCGTCCACGTCGGGGATCGAGTCGTCCGTCGCGCCGTCTCCCTCCTCGTCGGTCGCGTCGTCGGGTTCGTCGTCCGTCTCGTCGGCATCTGATTCGTCGTCGGGCTCGTCCTCGAGTTCGTCGTCGTCTTCGCCTTCGGCTTCGTCTTCCTGGGCGTCCTCGAGGTGTTCCTCGTGGACGGAGTCCCGTTCGCTACTCGGTGTGGGTTCGAACGCGACCCAGCCCGTCTCCGGGAAGTAGACTTCGACCCACGCGTGGGCGTCTAACCCGCGGACGACGTACTCGCCGTCGTCGATCTGTTCGCCGCTCGTGTAGCCGGTGACGTATCGCGCGGGGACGTCTTCGGCCCGAAGCATCTGGGTCATCGCCGTCGCGAAGTAGACGCAGTAGCCTTCGTCCATCTCGAGGAGGAACTGCTCGGCGACGTTGCCGTCGGGCCGTTCGACGTCGAGTGAGTACTCCTTGGAGCTCCGCAGGTGGCGTTCGATCGCGACCGCTTTTTCGTACGGCGTCTCCGCGTCGGCCGTTATTTCGGCGGTTCGGTCCTCGAACTCGCTCGAGGTCTCCTCCGGGCGCTGGAGGTAGTGGTCGCGAATCTCGTCGGGGTAGTCGGTTCCCGCCTCCCGGAGTTCGTCCGGCTGCGGGGTGACGACCGCGCTCTCGACGACGTAGGTGTCGCCTTCGATCAGCGTCGTCGTCGGATGAACGTGACCGTGTCTCGAGACCTCCGTGTGCTCGACGATATCACCCTCGATCGACGCCGGTTCGGGGACGGCGGGCATGACGCCGAGTTCCGTCTCCGCCGTGACGACGTGGCGGTGCTGGTGGGTCGGCCCCGGTGGGTTGGCGATGGCGTCGCCGTCCTCGAGCGGGCGCTCCGTTCCCGTCCGCACCCACTCGTCGCCCGTAAACCGGTCGTAGATGCCCGTCCGCCAGTAGGAGGGCCGATCCGACTCGACCGTAAACCGCACCTCGGGGGAGAGATCGACCTGGCCCGAGATTCCCGATCGCTCGGAGGCCGAGTCGATCGTCCCCTCGAGCGTGCCGTCGCTCGCCCCGCCCGCAGTCGTCGGGGTCGCCGGCCCGGCGGGGACGAACGTCACCGACAGCGAGAGCGCGACGATGAGCGCGAAGAGGACCGCGATCAGATCCGCCTGTGCGATCGATCCGCCGCGGCGTTCGAGTTCGCCGAACCCGATCGTCCCGATCGCACCGAGCGTCCCGATCAACGTGACCGCCGTCCCCGCGTCGCCGGTCAGGACGAGAAACAGCAACGCCGCGCCGCCGGGAACGACACTCGAGGCGTACCGGCCCTGGACGGCGAGATACCACGAGAGGAAGACGGGTGCGGGGACGAACGCGAGCGTCCAGATACCCGCCTCGATCATCCGGAGCAACGGCATCCCGGTCACGAGCGTCAACACGTCCTCGAGGAGCGCGTCGGTCCCCGAGACGACCACGCCGACGCCGAGCCCGCTGGTCTCGAGGTAGTACGCGAAGCCGACGGCACCGGCGACGAGCGCCGCGACCGTCGCGGTTCGCGGACGGATCGCGCGAGCCAGGATCGTCGCCACGACCAGCATCGATCCGACGAGCGCGAACAGCGTTCGCGTCCCGCCGACGACGCGCGTCACGTCGAGCAACACGCTCACGTACGACGCCGTCAGGATCAGGACGCACCCGAGTGCGAGGAGGCGGAACACGGTCGGCCCGACCGTTCCATCGGTGTCGAGGCGCATCGTCCGGCCGTGACTCCCCGATCCGGAGCCGTGATCGGTGCTCACGCGGCCACCCCCCGCGAACCATCGTCGCGGCGTTCGGAGCGTTCGTCACCGCCACCTCGCCCGGACGCGTCGACGGGGCCGCCGGAGGTCCCCTCGCCTCGCAGTCGGTCGAAGGGTATCTCCGCACCATCGACGACGACGGTCGTCTCCACGCCGGCGGCGTCGACCACCACGTCGGCATCCGCCCGAACCCGATCCTCGAGGTCTCCAGCGTCGGCAACGGCCAGCGCGGCGAGCAGCGTTTGTCGGTGTCCCCACCCAGATCCGGCGGATCGAGCCGCGTTCGGTAGCTCGAGGCCGACGTCGAGACCCGCCTCGAGCAGGTGGACGACGACGCTCGCGGCGGCACTCGCCAGCTCGTCCTCGCGACCCGACGGTGCCGACGCGGCGACCGTGACCGCACTGTCGTCGCCGTGATCGGCGTACTCCATCACGAACAGCTCCTCGTCGGGCCGTTTCGCGGCGGACT
Organism: Natrialba sp. INN-245; assembly: GCF_009807105.1. Classification (NCBI taxonomy): domain Archaea; kingdom Methanobacteriati; phylum Methanobacteriota; class Halobacteria; order Halobacteriales; family Natrialbaceae; genus Natrialba; species Natrialba sp. INN-245. The sequence goes on from NZ_WUBV01000008.1 coordinate 56,424, forward strand.
TCCAGTGGACGTCCCGAAGCGAGTCGCCGCGCCGATACTCCCGAAGACCGTCGAACTCGCCGCGGTCGGTCCGGCTCGCGGCCACGGCCGTAGCAGTCAACCGACCGGCGTCGCGGCCCTCGAGTCCGTACACCTGCGGATAGGCGACGACGGTGTCGGTCGACTCGTACTCGAACCGGCGTTCGACCAGTCCGAGCACGTCGGTCACGGTGATCTCGAGTCTCCCGACGTCGTGCTCACCGCGGGCCTCGAGGGAGAGCTCGTAGGTGAACCGGGTCTCGGCGTCTCCCTCGAGGGTCGTCTCGAGTCGGGCCCGTGCCTGGGCGGAGAGCCCGTCGCCCACGGTCGCGTGGATCGTCCCCGAGGCCGTCTGTGGACTCTCGATCGTTCGTTCGACCGTGCGCGTCTCGCCGACGAAGCCGTCGTCGACGGCGGCTCCCTCGACGGTGGGCGGGTCGATCCGGGCGGTCGTAAACAGCGCCGCGACGGTCACGATAGCAACCGGAACGACGACGGCGTTCAGCGACCGGGGGCCGTACTGCCAGCTCATCGCGAGCGCGAACGCGACGACGGCGACGGCGGTCCAGCCGCGGATCGTGAGTCTCATGGCTCGATCACTCGATCGGGACCCGTTCGAGGGCGTTCTCGACGACGGCACGGCCGTCGCGGTCACGGTCGACCGTTCGGATCCGGTGGCTCAACGCGACCGGGGCCTCCACCTTGACGTCGTCGGGGATGACGTACTCGCGGCCGTCGGCGACGGCTCGCGCCTGGGCGGCTCGAAGGAGCGAGATCGTCCCCCTGGGGCTCGCGCCGACCTCCGCGTTCTCGCGGGTGTATCCGGCGAGTCGGGTCGCGTACGCTCTGATCGGCTCCTTGACATGAATTCCAGTGACCGTCTCTCTGGCGCGGACGACCGTCTCGCGGTCGGTGACGGCCTCGAGGGACTCGATCGGGTGGTGGCCGACGGTCCGCGCCAAAATCTCGTGTTCCTCCTCGGGGTCGGGATACCCCAGCCGGAGTTTCTTCATGAACCGGTCGAGTTCGGCCAGCGGGAGGTCGTAGGTGCGGTTGGGCTCGACGGCGTTTTGGGTTGCGATCACCGTGAACGGATCGGGGAGCTCGCGGGTCTCGCCGTCGACGGTGACTTGGTTTTCCTCCATGGCCTCGAGCAACGCCGTCTGGGTCTTCGGCGGTGCGCGATTGATCTCGTCGCCGAGAACGATGTTGCCGAAGACGGGGCCATGCTGGAATTCGAACTCCCGGTTGCGCTGATCGAAGACGTTGACGCCGGTCACGTCCGAGGGGAGGAGGTCGGGCGTAAACTGGACGCGACGAAACGAGCAGTCGATCGACGTCGCGATCGATCGGGCGAGCATCGTCTTGCCGACGCCGGGGACGTCCTCGAGTAGCACGTGTCCGCGTCCGAGGATGGCGGTGACGACGTGCTCGACGACGTCGTCGTGGCCGACGATGACGCGGGCGACGTTCGCCGCGAGTTCCTCACAGAGGGTCGCGACGCTCGAGACGGGGAGCGGGTCGACGGGCGGTTCGTCGGTCGTGTTGGGTGTCGGGTCGACGTCGGTCATCGATCACGGGGAGAGTGTATCCGGGCTGCGGTTCATCGTCAGTTATCCGTTCTCAGGCGCTGGCAAACATATGCGTTGTGTCACCGATACGAATGCGTACTGGTGTTCCAGATTACGTCGATTCGTTCTCAGTAAGATCGGGATAGTGAAAAGAATACTCCCGGCACACGGCAACGCAGCCGCTATCGGAGCGACGATCGGAAAACGATACTACTTACCGGGCGCTCAGAGCCGTTCGACGTTGGTTGCACGCGGGCCTTTGTCGGCCTGCTCGATGTCGAACTCGACTTCCTGACCCTCCTCCAGGTCGGGACCGCCGACGTCTTCCATGTGGAAGAACACGTCCTCGTCCGAATCCTCGCTCTCGATGAACCCGTAACCGCCAGTGTCGTTGAAGAATGCGACCGTACCTTTCGCCATTGCACGTGAATAGACCCACGACAAAGATATAAATGTTCGGGAGGTTGCCACGCGTTTCCCCTCGAGTCCGGTCCGCTGATGCCCCGGGTCCGGTCCGCTTCGTGTCGCCATCCGGAATACGTTCGATCGCGGACTATCGCTCCTTGTAGTCTTCCGATCGTGAACTACCACTCCTTGCAATCGGGACAGACGAACCCGTCGCCGTCCCGCCAGACTCGCGAGCTTTCGGCGTCACAACGCCGACAGACGTGTGATCCCCAGGCGTACGTCGACAGCGACGTCGGCCCCCCGTCGTCTGTCGATGCTGGGGGAGCGGGGTCGGTCACCACCGACGTTGACTCGTCGGTTTCCCGTGTGTCGGACTCCGAATCGTTGGAACTCGAGTCGTCGCCCTCGTCCGAGTCGACTCCGAACTCCGAGAGCGTCGCGTCCTCGGTCACACACGAGGATACGCACGAAGGCGGTTTATACGATTCGACTGTACGAGGACGGTTTGTACAGTTCGACTGACCGAGACCGGCACGGCCAAGTACCACCGACGACAATCTCCGTTTATGGAATCCGCCGCAGCGTTGAACGTCATCGTGGACAACATCGTCGAGATGAACGAACTCTTCACCGACGTCGCGATGGGCGACGGGCTCGCACCGTTGCTCGTCCTCGTCGGCACGATCCTCGTCGTCTTCTCCCTCGGCGTCTTCGGCGCGCTCACTCTCGGCGCGATCGGCAGTCTCGTCACCCCGAACTAACGCCGTCTTCTCCCGTCAGTTCACCGCCTTCTCCCGTCAGTTCGTCGCCCGCGTGAGCGCTTCGCTCGCGCGTTCGACGGCGTCCTCGAGATCGGGGCCCAGCGGCGAACCGACGACGATTCCGTCGACGTGCTCGAGGATCGCCTCGAACCGGTCCGTCACCGACTCGGTCGTCCCCGCGACACAGAAGGCGTCGATCATCGCGGGCGTCACCAGGCCGAACGCCTCGGAGAGGTCACCGCGCTCGAGCGCCTCACTCACCGCACTCGCCGCCTCGCGATCGATCTCGTGGCGCTCGAAGACCGGTTCGGCCGCGCCGCCGACGATGAACGCGACCGGCGGTCGCGCGGCCTCGCGGGCCGCCTCCTCGTCGCCCGCGACGCTGACGCTCGCGAACGCCAGCGACTCGAACTCTCCGCGATCGTCGGGTCGGTCGGCCAGCCCCTGCTCGATCTGCCCGGCGGACCACTCGAGGTCCCGAGGGTGAGCGGCGTTGATCAGGACACCGTCGGCGTGTTTCGCGCTCATTCGGAGCATGTGTGGTCCCTGTGCGCCGACGTAGACCGGAATCTCGCTCGGCTCGAGGTTGAGCGAGGCGTCTCGCGCAGTGAAGGTCCCCTCGTGGGTGACCGTCTCACCGGCCCAGAGGTCGCGTGCGACGTCGACCGTCTCGAGGACGCGTCGAAGCGGCCGGTCCTGATCGACGCCGAGGGTCGCAAGCGTAGAGCGGTCGCCCGCCCCGACGCCGAAGACGGCTCGACCGTCGCTTACCTCGTCGACCGTCGCCGTCTGCGCGGCGAGTTTCACCGGATGGGTCTCGTAGGGGTTGACGATCCCCGGCCCGAGCCGGATCTCGTCGGTCGCGTCGGCCATCCGCGAGAGCGCCACGAACGGATCCCGGTTGAAGTAGTGACTGCTCGCGAACGCGACGTCGAACGCCTCGTCCTCCGCGAGCGCCGCCAGCCCCGCGATCCGCTCGAGGTCGTGTTCGGGAGTGAGTTCGATCCCCCAGGTCGGTCCGCCACCGGTCATCGGTCGTTCCCTCCGTCCTCGAGTCGGCACTCGAAGCGATCGCGAGCCGCGTGTCGGTTCATACTCGCAGGGTCGGGCAGCGGCGTAAAAAGCCCACCGTCACCGGAGATCCGGCGATCAGCCGTCGAACTCCCACTCCCGCAGCGCCTGCCGGACGAGGTCGTCCTCGACGGACCGGAACAGTTCGTCGCTGCCCTCGAGATCTCCGAACGCCCAGTCGCGGACGACGACCGCGGGCGTTCCGCCGGCACCCTCACCGGCGACGAGGTTGGCGGCCGAGGAGAGTTCGTCGACCACCGACTGGACGGTGACGCCGAGTTCGCGCCCGTCGCGGTCGGGTTCGCCACGCCAGTCGCGGCTCGCGGAGATGCCGGCCCAGCCGAGTGCGACGCCGCGTTGGCCGTGTCGGAACGGCCGCCCACAGGTGTCCGTGACGATCACGGCGACGTCGTCGACGCCGCGTTCCTCGAGTCCCGCACGGATCCGTTCGGCGCTTTTCCCCGGTCGCTTCGGCAACAGAAGCAGGTCGTGATCCGGGACGTTCGATCGGTCGATCCCCGCGTTGACGGAGATGTGCCCGAAGCGCGTTTCGGTGAGCAAAAACGGCGCGTCGATCAACAGTTCGGTACTCTCCTCAAGGACGGCCTGGGCGAACCGCGGGTCCTTCTCCTCGGCGGTCAACTCGCCGATCTTGTCCGCGATTTCCCGCGCGCGGCCGCTGACCGGATAGTCGTCCAGATCCGCCGTCCGTCCTTCAACCTTCGAGACGACCGTGCTCGCGACGGTCACCACGTCGCCGGGTTCGAGAGTAGTCCGGTCCGCGATCAGGTCGGCGAGGTCGTCGCCGGCGCGGATCTCGGGGAGATCCCTCACTGGCTCGAGTTCCATACCGGAGAGTGGGAAAGCGCCGTGAAAAGCGCACCGTCACCGAACAACGGTGGCGACGGAGAGCGTCAGTACTGATCACGGTGTAGTAGCCACTGCACATCACTGCACACTCGGTCGCCAGGCAGATCGGCGATCAGTGTGTGAATCGTTTCATACGGTTTACTGTACGTCATTTCCGGCGCAACCGCGACCTGAGCGGCGGTTGCGCCGGTAAATCGTTACAGGAATCCGTATCAGTCGTTACTATACTTTAGCCCATCCAGGGAACCACGTCGAAGACGAACAGGAGGTAGTAGGCCGCGACCACGAGCAGAATCGCACCGGTCGCCCGGTTGATCTGACTGCTGTAGCGGGCGAGCGTCCGCGTGACCCGCCGGCCGAACGGTTCGGAGAGGAGCGCGAACGCAAGCAGTGGCGCGCCGATGCCCAGGCCGAACGCGAGAAAACCGAGCACACTCTCAACGTGGGTGTCGTACAGCACCGGCGTCCGCGCGAAAAACAGCGAGATAGTCGCCGGATTACAGGGGATGACGATCGCCCCGAAGAAGAAGCCGTAGCTGAACGCCGAAAGCGCGGGATAACGCGATTGAGGCGGCTCGAGCGTGGGAACCCTCGAGAACCCGCTCGGGTCGACGAGCAAGACCGCGCCGACGACCGCGAGGACGGCGAACGCGACCGGCGAGACGTCCGCGACGACTCTGTTGACCGACTCCTGGAGGAGGTACGTGAACACGACGCCGACGACGGCCATGAACGCGAGTACCCCGGCCACGACCAGGAGGCCGAGTAGCGACACCGGTCGGCGATGATCGACGGCGTCGGCGCTGGCCAGGTAGGCGAGAAACGCCGGATACAGCGGGATCACGCATGCTGCGGTCAGCGGCGTCGCGACGCCGAGCAGAAAGTGCTCGACGAGCCCCGAAAGCGTCATCGGACCCTCAGCGGGGGTTCCCACGACGGGGATCGCGGGGGAAAGCGCGTTGGTTCGGCCGTCCGACCGGTAACGAGAGCAGGCTGCGTGTCTCGGACAGGTACGTACATGTGTCGTGTGGCGGTCGATCGATCGGTCCCAGTCGCCCTCGCGGTCACCGACGGCGACGCGGCCCTCTCCGTGAGACGACTAGGGGTTCTCGACGCCGCAGTAACAGGATCTCGACGCCGCGAACACAAAGTCGTATCCGTGCGAGTGGTCGGCTACACGCTCGCGAACGGCCGACGTGGTAAACGGACACGCCCGCGAACGACCGGCACATCGTGAGCGAGAGTTCGGTTCGAGCAGTCGCCGACGCCGAGCGATGGCTGCCGTGAGTTTATATACGAACGGGGGGCCAATGGGGGTGTGACCGATCTCGACCGACTCGACCAGCGACTGTCGGCCGTCGAGCGAACCGTCGTCGACGGCGAGTCCGCGCTAGACGAGATACCGGAGCTGGCGACACTCGGAGCGGATCTCGACCGACTCGAGACGAAACTCGAGGGCCACGAGACCCGGCTCGCGACGCTCGAGGGACGGACGGAGTCGATCGAAGGGTACGTCGGCCGAATCGACGCCGTCAACGACGCGGTCGAAACCAAGGCGACGACGGCTCTTGCGGTCGTCGATCGCCTCGAACGCAGGGTGGCCGACCTCGAGAGGCGTCTCGAGGACGTCTCCGCGTCGGCCCCAACTGACGCGGGGGAAACGGCCGATCCGACCGACGAGGAGAGTGACTGTGAGCCGACGGCCGAGGAAAGAACGGACGATCGTATCGAGCGGACGATCGCCGACATCGTCGGTGAAACTTCCGACGGCGCCGAACAGCAAGTCGCCACCGGTGGTGGCGACGAACAGCAAGTTGCCACCACTGGCAGCCCGTCCTCGAGCGACGACCCACTGCGGTCGGCGTCGGATGAGCGACGACCCGAAAGTCGGTGTTCGACCGACGCGACGGAACAGCCGGTCGGAGGCGATCGACGACGTAACGGCGGAGTCGGCGGTGACGACGATCGGCCCGAACCGCCGACCCGGACGACCGATCAGCGAACCGTCGCACGACGCGTCTCGTCGGCCGAGGGTGGCGACACGGAACCAGCGGACGCTCGAGGTCGACAGCCAAACGGTGATGAGACGTCGTCGGGATTCGTCCCCTCGATTCTCTCCTGGGTTCGATGATACGCTACGTTCTGGCCGTCTTGCTCGCCGTTGCGCTGCTCGCGCTGTCGGTACCGGCGATCGAACACGGAGCCACCGTGTCGAGCGAGCGCCAGATCGATCACGACGTCGACGAGATCGACCGCGCCGCAACCTCCCTCGTCGACCACGAGGACCTCCCACCGGACGGACATCCACCACCCCAGCGGGTCGTTCCTGTATCGCTGCCCTCCGACTCGCTGACGTCGACGCCGGTCGATCGGTTCAGCATCGACCGGACGAGCGAGCAGACGAGTGCCGTCGTCGTCGCACTCGAGGGAGAGAATCCACGAACGACCGTGATCGACGCGCCGATCGTGTACGCGACGCCGACGGAGAACCGATCCGTCGAACTCGGCGGAACCGCCACGAAGACCGAACTGCTCTTGCGACTCGAGACGGATCCCTCCGGGACGAACGTCGTCGTCGTTACTCGTGTGTGATGTAGCAACAACTGCAACGACGCCCACACTGATCGCCGATCTGCCTGGCGACCAGGTGTGCAGTGACGTGTATTGGCTACTCCAGGAGTGGCTACTCACACCCTGATGAACGGATCCTCCCTGGCGTCGGGCCGGGTTCGAGTTTAAATACGAACGGGCAGGTACGACCCCTATGCCTACGAAGGGCGACTCGAGGCTTCGATCGATCGTCGCCGGCATCGATGGAGTGTTCGACGTCAATCCGCTCGGATCGGCCGACGACGCCTGTCGGTGTCGATCCGAATTCGACGACGGTACGCTGGTTCTTCAGGCGAGCAACTGTGACGGGAAGGGTACCATCGACGAACCCGGTCCGTGCCGACGGGCAGTCGTACATCGACTCGCCGAACGTGACGCCGAGCGAATCTGCGTCCGATCGGACGGGATCGAGCGCCGCTACGATGGCCACGGAGTGACGCTCCTCTCGGCTGCTGGCCGATTCCTCGAACTCCTCGGCGACCGTAACGAGCGGCTCGCGACCGACGTCGCGGACGATCCGCTCGCAGTCGCAACCGAGGTCGACCAGCGCGTCGGACCGATCGCGGACGTCGGACTGGAGTCCGGGCTGGTCCGAATCGGCCGAGACGTAGACGACCCCGAGAGCGTGTTCCAGCCGACCGTCGGCCCGAGCATCGCGTACTACTACCTCGAGCGTTCGATTCCGAACGGGGCGACGCTCGTCGAGGTGACCGAACTCGAGACGGGAAGCGTCGCCCGCCTGTACGAGCGGGCAGACAGCGTCCCGCTGTACGCACTCGACACCGTCGATCTCTCGCTGTCAGCGCCAAAACGCCAGACGCTCATCGACGGATACGAAGCGATCGCCAACGGGCTCGTCGAGGGGGATCGTGCCGCTTCGAGGGCGATCGGACGGGTGGACGACGGACCGGTCGATCCGCAACTGACGTCGATCCTGTCGAAACACACGGCAGGGTACGGCGTTCTCGAGGATCTGTTCGCGGATCCGCGTATCAGCGACGTATATGCCACCTCTCCCGTCTCTCGGAACCCACTCCGGGTCGTCGTCGACGGGGAGTCCGCGACGACGAACGTTCGGCTGACGCCGACGGGTGTCGACGCGTTGGCGTCCCGCGTTCGCAGGACGAGTGGGCGGGCGTTCTCCCGTGCGGCCCCGACGGTCGACGCGACGGCAGATCTGATCAACGGCACGGGTGTCCGAATCGCGGGCGTTACGGATCCGGTCGCGGAGGGGGTCGCGTTCGCGTTCAGGGAGCGAGTCGACGATCGGTTTACGCTTCCCGGACTCGTCGCCAACGGAACGATGTCCCCGGCAGTGGGGGGCTTTCTCTCGGTCGCGGTCGAACGCAACGCCGCCGGACTCATCGCGGGAACGCGTGGCTCCGGAAAGACGACGCTGCTCGGAACGCTGTTGTACGAACTAACGCCGGATACGCGGACCGTCGTCATCGAAGATACGCCGGAGCTTCCGGTCCCGGTCCTGCAGACAGTCGACAGGGACGTCCAGGCACTCCGAACCGGAACGGGAGACGGTCCGGAGATTTCCCCCGCGAAGTCGCTGCGGACCGCGCTCCGTCTCGGCGACGGGGCGCTCGTCGTCGGCGAGATCCGCGGTGAGGAGGCCCGTGTCCTCTACGAAGCGATGCGCGTCGGTGCCAACTCGAACGCCGTCCTCGGGACGATTCACGGCGACGGGGCCGAAGAGGTCTACGAGCGCGTCGTCTCCGACCTCGGCGTCGAGCCGTCGTCGTTCGCCGCGACCGACCTCGTCGTCACCGTCCAGTCCTACCGAACGGCCGACGGAAACGGCAGGCGCGTCGCACGGATCGAAGAGGTGATCGGCTCCGGAGACGACGTCCGATTCGAGCCGCTGTACGCTCTCGAGGGAAAACGGGCGGTTCCCGCGGGCAGGATCGACCGCGGCGAAAGTCGCCTCGTGGAGCAACTGGCCGATCCGACGGAGACGTACGCCGACGTTCGCCGGGCGATCCAGGAACGGACCGACGAACTCGCACGACTGGCCGACGACGGACGAACCAACCCACGGGACGTGGCGTCGGCGTACGCCACCCGAGGCCTCGAGTAACCGATGGGGGTGACGATCGGCTTACTTCGGGCGCTCGCGTCGGTCTACCCGTGGGACGTCGAGCCGAGCGAAGACCTCGCCGACTCGCTGGCGTTTGCCGACGACGCACTCGAGGCGGAGACCGTCGTTCGGGCTGGCTACGGTGGCGGGGTAGCGGTCGGTATCCTGTCGGTGCCGCTGGTGCTGACGCCGCTGCCCGAGGTGGTCGTGATCGGCATCGTGATCTGTCTCGCGGTGAGCGTCGTCCACGGAATCCACACCGCACCCCACCTCGCCGCCGCCTTCCGTCGCACCGAGGCACTTGGCGACACACCAAATCTCATCGGTCGGGCAGTCCTGCGGATGCAGGTCCAACCGTCGCTCGAAAGCGCCGTCAGATTCGCAGCAGAGACCGGCCACGGGCCGCTTTCGGCGAGTCTCTCGGCACACGTCGATCGATCGATGGGAACGCCGCGGACCGGTCTGTTGACGTTCGCCGACGAGTGGTCCGATCAGTTCCCGGCGCTTCGACGATCGGCCCACCTGCTCGCGACAGCACAGGAGGCACCGGAGGCGGAGCGTGTACGGACGCTCGACAGATCGCTCACTGCGATCCTCAACGGGACGAGAAATCGGATGGCCGACTTCACGTCAGCGATCCGTAACCCGACGACAGCGCTGTTCGCGTTCGGCGTCATGCTCCCGCTCGCGCTCGTCGCACTCGTCCCGGCGGTTCCGATGGCGGGGTTTTCCGTCAACATCTGGATGCTCGTCGTCCTCTACAACCTCGTGTTGCCGATCGTGCTCGTCGCCGCGAGCGTCCGGTTACTGGTCCGTCGGCCCGTCGCCTTTCCACCGCCGACAGTCAGCCGTGACCACCCGATGGTTCCCGACCGGCTGTGGCTCCGAGGGATATGGGGAATCGTCGCCGGTCTCCTCACGTACGTACTCATCTCTCGGTTCGGCCCGGCGTATCTCGCCTCGATCGCGGCTGCGGGAGTCGGCATTGGAGTCGGCCTGCTCGCCGTCTATCGGCCGATCCTCGACGTCAGACACTACGTTCGAGACGTCGAAGAACACCTCACTGACGCGCTCTATCTCGTGGGTCGACAGGTGTCGGAAGGAGAGTCGGTCGAGTCGGCGATCGACCTGGCCGCCGATCGAATCCCCGGCGAAACCGGGACCGTCTTTACAGACGCGGCCGGCCTCCAGCGTCGACTCGCTGTCAGCGTCGAAGAGTCGTTTCTCGGCGAGTACGGTGCGCTCACGGATGTCCCGAGTGATCGTGCCCGCGGGACCGCGGCACTGCTCGCCATCGCCGCCAGCGAGGGACGACCCGCCGGTCGCGCGATCGTCGCGATGGCCGACCACTTAGAGGAACTCGAGGAGGTCGAGGCCGAGACTAAACGCGAACTGGCGGCGGTGACGGATACACTCGACAGCACCGCGGCGTACTTCGGACCGCTGGTGGCGGGAGCGACGGTCGGACTGGCAGGAATGATGACCGGCGATTTACTCGAGTTTACCGATACGACGGCGTTACCGACCGAACAACTGGGGATCGTCGTCGGCCTCTACGTCGTGGTCCTGTGTTTTATTCTCGTCCCGCTCTCGATCGCGCTCAAACACGGGATCGACCGCGCACTGTTCGGATACCACGTCGGCCGTGCACTCCTCTCGAGTGTGGTTCTGTACATGTTGACGATCACACTCGTCGGGCTGATCTGAGGGGACGACGGCATCGGTCCAGCCGGCTACCGTTTAAATACGATCACGAGGGAAACGCCGGCCATGGATCTGGAAGCACCCGTCGACGCGTGGTACGTCTGGTTCGGCGTCTCGGCGGCGAGCGTCGTTATCGCCGGCGTCGTCCTCGGACTCCCGACGGGGCCGCCACCCGATGCAAATGGTGTCGGAAACTCGATCGACAGAATCGCGGGAAGCCCCTACAGCGCTAGCACCGTCTACGAACACGACGCGGACGAGTTGCGTCTCCAGGAGGGGACCACCCTCGAGTTACGAAACGAACACGGACGTGCACACTCGAGTCTCGCGTACGGGAACGTCGTGCTGGTGACGGACGACGAACGCCTCGAGAACGTCACCTACGGGGACTCCTTCGGCGACGAGTTCGAAGCCGAACTCGAGCGAGACGACGTCGACGCGGCCGCCGAGTTTCTCGGACGGATCAACGAATCCCACGAAACGACCGACGACGAGTGGTATCCGGCCGGCGACCGGGTCGTCGTTCGAACGGTGACCGTCCAGCCCGACGACGTGACCGCGAGGCCGCGGATCACCGCGGAAGTGGTCGACGGCCTCGGAGAACCGAATACGGGTTTCGCGACCGATATTCGATTCGAGTACGACGGCGACGGGAGCGAGCGGGCCGACATCTCCGTAGTAGGGCAAGGCTACGGCGAAGAAGAAGACGTCGAACGACGTGAATCGACGTGGTTCCGTGACGGGGCTGACTCGACGATGTTCAGTCTCGAGAACACCAGCTCGGTCTCAGAGCCGCTGGATCTGACTGTCGGCGTCGACGACGTTACGTGTGAGGCGGGGGACGTCTCCGAATTCGGGGAGGAAGTCGTCCTCTGTGAGGGAACCGATCCGGAGGATGCCGACCAGATCGCCAACGAAACGACCCAAATCACCGTCGACGAATCGGCGGGGGAGTACCGTGTTACGCTCGTCGTCGCGGAGTAGCGGGCAGACGGAACCGCTCGCCGCCCTGGTGGCGATCGGGCTCGTCTGTGCGGGCGTCGTCCTCTACACCGGCGTCCTTGCCACCCTCTATCCGGGAACGACCGCGCGAGACCCGGCCGACGCAACCCTCGAACAGGTCTGGAACGGCGTCGGCTCCGACGGCGTCTACCACGAGACGACCGATCGAAACGATCTCCACGAGGGGGTGGAACTCCCGGACGGCTACACGGTCCTCATCGAAGTGACGACCGTCACCGATGCGGGACGGAATATCACCGTCGATAGCGCTGTCGTCCGGGAAGACGGCACCATCCGGTACGGGCAAACTGACGTTGACCGACCGGAAACGACCGGGACTGCACGTCGATCGGTCGGCGTCCACCTCGAGCGTGATCCGGCTGGCGACGTCCGCGGTGGAACGCTTCACGTGGAGGTGTGGCGTTGATGTCCACCGACGCTTGCCGGAGCGATCGTGCGGTCAGCACGGTCGTCGACGTCTCGCTCTGTCTGCTCTGTATTACCGCCTCGATCGGGATCATCGCGGTCTTTCTCGCCGAAGATGTCGATCGTCACGATCCACAGATAGCCGACGAAACTGCACAGACGATCGCGACGTCGACGACGACGGTCGAATACTCGATCCAGTCGGTCGAACGCCACGACGACACCGGCGTCTTCGACGGCGCAGAGTACGAGGCCGATCGATACGAACGAGCGAGACACGGACCGCTGGCCCAGTTGCTCGCCGCGGCGGCCATCGCGAACCTCCACCTCGACGGAGAGCCCCTCTCCCACGCCGGTGGGGAGTTTCGCGAGGCGGTCGACGCCAACGTCGGAAGCGAGTTGATTGGCGCGAACGACGACGTTCACGTCCTCGCAACCTGGGAACCCTACGAGGATGCGTCGACCCGTGGGGAGACCGTCGCCGGCGACCGTCCACCAGGGGACGCCGACGTCAGCATCGCGACGTTCACCGTCGCGAGCGACCTTCCGCCGGTTCGCGAGGACGAACTCGAGGGAACCTACGACGCCGAGAACCGAAGTTTCGACGAAACCGCAGAGCCGATCGCCGACGCGATCGTCTCCGGGTTGTTCCCGAACGAATCGACGACGATCGCACTCCAGGGGAACGACCTCGATCGCGATCTCGCGCTGTACGAGTACCACCGAGCCGGTGACGCACTCGACGTCGAGTACGACCCCGAGAACGGAAATCTCAGCCGGACTGACGTCAACGTCTCCGCTGCCAACGAACGTCTAGCCGAGAACCTTACGGAAACGATCGCGAACGATCTCGAGCAGACGTACGGCGACGAGATCGACGGGATCGAAGCCGAACTCGACGCGACGTATCCCGAAGACGAGGAGGCAGTGACAGGCGAGGTCGACGACCTCGTCGCACCGAGCGTCGCAACCGACGAAGTGACGATCACCGTACGGGTGTGGGACGAATGAAACGGACCAGCGAATCCCGACCGCCGACGGTGTCGATCACGCTCGATGAACGGGCGCGCATTCCGTTCGCCATCATCGGCGTGTTGTTGCTGGTGACGAGCGTCATGTCCGTTGCAGTCCTCCAGTCCCGTGTCTCACCGGAACCGAGCGTCGACGCCTCGCTGGCGATGGATCGCAGTTCGGCAACGGCCCAGACCGTCGTCCGAAACGCCGCCACCAACGCCGCCGAGCAGTCGGCCCAGGAGCCGTTGATGGACCCGAACGAGAGTCACTCGTGGGGTCAAGCGATTGCAGCGACAGACACCCACAATCCGCCGGAATGGATCGACGAGATGCCAGGCGAGTACCAGGATGGCCGATCCGACGTCGATCCCGATCACGCGTTCGAGCGGTATCTCAAACTCCGAATCTACAACGAAGTCGAACGCGACCTCGACCATCTCGACGGCGAGTTTCGAGGCGACACCACGACGAACGTCTCGGTTCCGCCGCTCGAGGACAACCGGAGTTCGGCCGTAGACGCGATCGATCGGGTAAAACTCGATCCAGGAATCGATTCGGGCAACGACTTAGAGCCCGGACAGCTCGAGGTGACGATCGAGGGCGTCGAAATAACGGTCGAACGCGACGGACAGCGAGTCGCACATCGGGTCGAAGACGTCTCCGTCGTGGTCGGAACGAACGTCTTCGTCCTCCACCAGAAAACCCGCGAGTACGAACACCAGCTGAACATGGGCGTCGTCGAGGGCGGACTCGGCGATCCGACCAGCCTCAACGGCTTCGGACAACACATCGCGGCGCGACTCTACCCACTCACCTGGGCACGCGGCCTCGCCCAGTGGGGCGGTGCACCGATTTCGGAAGTGATGGCGAATCGCCACGTCGAGTTGATGGCAAACGACGCCACGTTCGACATTCAGGAGTCGGCGTTCGGCACCACCGATCCGAATCGAGAGGCGGTGATGCGAAACGCCTGGGGCTGTCTCGCCGCACAGGACGCCGAAGAACTCTACGAGGGACACACCGGTGACGAACCCGCAGTCGCGGACGCCGAAGACTTCTGTGACGGCCTGGAGTATCTCTACGGCGACCAGAACGCGAATCTGGACGATCCGATCGACTCGAGGGACGTGATGGAATCGACGGCAAACGCCGCTGGCGAGCAGACGAGAGTCGACTCCGAGCAGACGATCGACGTCAACCTGTTCGCCGACCTCGCGTACGCACAGACGCTCGTCGAGATGGGCGTCCACGACGCGATCGACGACGTCCACAGCGTTGAGACGCGAGCCGATCTCGAGACCGCGACAGACAGACGCAACCTCCCGAGTAGTAGCAAACCGGACGGTCTCACCGACTCGAGCAACTGGACGGAATCGAACAACGACCTCTCGACGGATGCGAACGTGACGGTCACGTTCGAGGAGGGTGATCCCGACACTGCGGAGGAAGAGACGACGTACGCGACTGCCATCGTCACCGTTCGACAGGATCACGTACGCGAACTCACGTGGAGCTACGACGGCCCGGAGAACGCAGGACCGACCGCCAATGCAACGCGTCGATCGACGTCGGTGTACGAAACCGAGATGGAGGTGATTGCCAGCCATGCGAATCGAGAGGCGATCGACTACCGCGGAATCGACGGTGGCTACAACGAAACCGTCGACGAGGAGTGGCCCAACAGCTTACCCGAGCAGTTCTTCGAGGACGACGGCGGGTGGCAGACCGACCTCGCCGAAAACGTCACCCTCGACAACTACGCGGCGTTCCCGAACGAGAGCACCGAACGACTACTTAGCGTCAATCGAAGCGGTGACGTCGAGTCACAACTCGAGCGCCAGGTCGTCGAAGCCGACCAGATTCGAAGCGAGGGAGCGCTTCGCAACCGCCTCGAGGTCGAAGACGGAGACGAGGAGGTCCTCGAGACGGATCCGCCGAACGAGCTGATCGCGGTGGCCATTGCACTCGATATCTACTACATTCGTACACAGCTTCGCAAGGACGCAGATACCGTCACCTTCGAGAACGGTGAGCTCCTGACGGGCGATCCGTTCGGCGAGTTAAATGACGAGGTGGACGAACAGCTCGTCTACCATCGTGTTCCGGATCGGTACCCAACCGCGGCGGACAAAGCCCGCGTCGAGGCCCGCCAGAACTACATCGACAACGTCAAAGGCCAGATCGAGACGACCAGCGAGGCCAACCAACAGGTACAGAACGAACTCGACGACAGACTCGGCGACGAACTCGACGCCGGAGACGACGTCCTCGAGGACCTCACCGAGTTCTCCCGCGGCGTCGCCGGCGGCGAAGCCGAGTACGAACCGGCGACGATCGACTCGCCCTACAGCGACGAGATAGCGTATACGCCGACCGGTTCGCCGACGTACCTCTCACTCGAGCAGGTCGAAGCCGAGGAGGTTCCGGCGACCGGAAACGCGACCCACACGCCGATGGCGGCGCGAAACAACAACTGGTTCGCGATTCCGTACAACGAAGTCAATATCGGTGTGCTCGGGTCGGTGCTCGAGTGGTTGTTCGATTCCGAGGATTCCGTGTTGACGTTGCGGATGGCCGGTGAACTCCTCGAAGCCGCGAGGCTGGCGGATATTCTACTTGAAGAAGAAGAAGAGAAACTAATTGACAATGACGCTGTTTATAATGACTTGGAGGAAGCAGTAGATGCAGAAGTCAATACTCTCGGATGGAGAACGACTAAAGAACTCGATGGATTGGAACATGGTATTGACCTCGACAACGACAGGATCGAAGCACTCGTCGACGAGGGTATTGACGATATCGGAGATGGAACGCCCGGTCAACAGGCAGCAATGCTCGGTAGTGGAGAAGGCGTCGACCACGTGGAACAGCACGTTCGAGAGGGAATTGTCGTCGACAATCACGGTGAAAATCCTTATGAAAGTGAAGAAGTGTTCAAACAACACGCGGCAGCAAGTGTCAACTATGCACTAACCGAGGCTGTGAACCAAACGACAGTTGACGACTTCAATCCAGCCACTGTAGAATATATAAATGAAAGTGTGCGTGACGAACTCGAGGAACGCACCGAAGAGATCGTTGCTCAGCGGATGAACGAGACGATAGACGAACATGACCTCGAGCACGACTGGTTGCGCAACAACGAGACCGGCATCATGGACGAGGACGGGGAGTTCAACCTCTCACCGAACCGTGTCCCCGCCGGATTACCGATCGTTCCGTTGCCAAGCGGATGGGTCGCGACGACGAACGTCTGGGACGTGAAAGTCAGAGGCGAGTACGCCAGGTTCGAACTCGAGTCGAACACGGGAACGCCGTCGAACGTACAGGGCGAAAATTACGTTCGCGAAGATGGATCCGTCGAATTCGAAGGCGAACCCGTTGGATCAACACGAGCGATATCTTTCGAGTCGCGGACGGTGGTAATCGTCTTGGTACCGTCACAGCGCCTCGGCGTTGGTGATCGGACTGGCGATTGGGCTGAGGAGTCGGAAGGATGGCCAGAAGCGGGACCTTCTTAAGAAAATTAGCTTTCAATGATTTCTAGGCTTCTTCCAGCGCATAGAGATGATGATCTCGAGAAGGGAGATAGAGAACACCATCTGCAACGGCAGTGGAACCACCAATTGTCTTGTCTTCATTAGGAGTGAACGACCACTGCTTTTCACCGTTATTTTTACTGATTCCGGATAGGGACTTGCCATCAATAAGATACACCATCTCGCTGGTTACTGCTGGTTTACCGTGCAGAATGGTATCAAAATCAATATACCATCTTTTCTGACCTGTTTCTGTATTAATTGCATAGAGATGTCCATCAAACCCAGAAATAAAGACAGTATTCTCTGAAACAGCAGGTCCAAACGAAAGTGGTCCTTCTGTCTCGAAAGACCACTCTTCTACTCCGTCATCAGCGTTAATCGAATATAGCTTGCCGTCCCCTGCACCGACATAAAGACTCTCTCCTTGGACAGCAGGCGACCCAGTTGACATATACTCCCCATTTTTGTTTTCAAATTCCCATTTAATCTCATCACGGGTAAGGTCGTGCGCAACAATGGAGCGCCTTCCACCACCAAACAAGACACCATCTTTTATTGCAGGTGCATCTGGCGTTTGACGATACCCTTCGAATAGAACCGACGACGATCCGGAGTCTCGATCGAGACCGATGAGCCTCCCTGAGTGATACGTGTAAATCTCACTGCCGTACGGAGCCGGGCTGTGTGTCGAATTGTCGAGTTCCTCTTCCCACAACTGTTCGCCGGAATCGGCTTCCAGTGCGTGCATCTTGTCGGGGACGCCGTGACTCGAGGCGTAGACGATCCCATCGATGACAGTTGGTGATGGGGTAGCACGCATGTTCAACTCGACCGCCCACTCGGTTGATCCGGTTTGGGAATCTACTGCGTATAGATATCCGTCGCGACAGCCGGCGTACACAGTCCCATCGACGACGGCCGGACTAGAAACAAAGCGGCCATCCCCCTCGAGTCGCCATCGAACTTCCACGTCGTCTACTGGGCCGTCGCCGTCGGGCTGGTACCCGGTGTTCTGGAGGTCGGCGCCGAACATCGGCCAGTCGCCGCTCGAGTCGTCGCCGAGGTTGAGCAATCCGTCGTCGGTAGTTTCGCTCTCGTCGTCGGTTTCGTCGTCGCTCGCACAGCCTGCGAGCATCGTAATCCCCGCTGTACCGGCACAGACGCCGAGCCACTCCCGGCGTGAACGGGGTCGGTTATCGCCCATATTATCTACAACGACTATCCGTCGAATAAATAATATTTCGGTTGGCTATTACCGAACAGGAGGATAGGAAAGCATATTTACCAACTATTTGATTACTCAAATGATATGATTGTAGAATGATGTAGATCTCGAGTACTACACTGGTCGAAGACCGATACCGAATCGATCGATACTCTCATTTGACTTTCGTCGAAGGTACGGTTACAATCTGGAAGGTGAGGGTCGATTCGAGGAGTTCGTGCTGACTACGAATTCGAACTCGTCTGTTCACCGTCTCGAGCGAATATCTAAGTCGAGCTACGAGTGGTTTGATCCGATAACCACTATTTTCGATATATGTGTATTTTTGGTATATCGTCTGTCATCGGACGGAACGTGGTCGTCACTGATCCGGATCGACCTCGAGTCTGCGAGAGGCCTCGAAAACGGGGCCAGGTTCCGTGAAACTCTATTTCGATTCGTCGTCGCCGAACGCACCCCGCTCCTCGAGGTCGTCGAGCTCGGCCTCGTCGTAGCCGAGATCCTCGAAGACTGCGCGATTGTGCTCGCCGAGCCGTGGCGGGGGCGACTCGAATCCGCTCTGGGCACGACCGTAGTTGAGCGGGTGTTCGACGACCGGAATCTCTCCGCGTTCGGGATCTTCGATCGTCGTCGTCGCGCCGCGGGCCTCGGTCTGTTCGTTGTACAGTGCGTCCTCGACCTCGAGGACGGGGCCGGCCGGCACGCCGGCGTCCTCGACGAGGATCGACATCCAGTCGTCGGTCGTCCGCTCACGGAAGGTCTCCTCGAGTTCGGCCTCGAGTTCGGACATGTGTTCGACGCGATCGCCGTTGGTTTCGAAACGGTCGTCCTCGGCCAGTTCGGGCCGGTCGATTGCCTCACAAAGCTGTCGCCAAAGTTTCTGGTTCAGACAGGCGACGTTGAGATAGCCGTCTTCGGTCTCGAACGTCTGGTAGGGTGCGAGGACGGGATCTTTGGTTCCCATTCGGGACGGCGACTCGTCGGCGAAGACCTTCCCGGCCTGTTTGGTGAGCCAGGGTAAGACGGCGTCGAGCATCCCGAGGTCGATGTACTCGCCTTCGCCGGTCAGTTCGCGCCGGTAGAGGGCGTTCGAAATCCCGAATGCGGCCCACATCGCCGTGATGAGGTCGGTCATCGGGAGGCCGACCTTCACCGGTCGGCCGTCGGCTTCGCCGGTGACACTCATCACGCCGCTCATCCCCTGGATCATCAGGTCGTAGCCAGGCCGTTCGCGCCAGGGACCCGTCTGTCCGAACGCCGAGATCGCACAGTAGACGATCTCGTCGTTGTGCGAGCGGATCGTCTCCTCGTCGACGTCGAGACGTTCTGCGGTTCCGGGACGGTAGTTCTGGAGGAAGACGTCCGCCTCGCTCACGAGGTCGTAGAGCGCTTCGCGTCCGGCTTCGGTCTTGAGATCGAGTTCGACGCTCTTCTTGCCGTAGTTGACAGTCCAGAAGTACGGTGATTCGCCGTCGATAAACGGCGGCCCGGAGTGGCGGTTGTCGTCTCCTGCGCCCGGTCGTTCGATCTTGACGACGTTAGCGCCCTGGTTGGCGAGCATCAGCGAACAGAATCCGCCGGTGACGAACGTCGTCAGATCGACGACGTTTATGCCCTCGAGAATACGCTCGTCGGTAGTCATGTACTGACAGGGGGATTGGTCCGCCAAGAGAAAAACCTTCGGTTTGAACCATCGTTGAGCCATTTCCGGGCCGTTCCCGCATTGGGCGCCACCATCCGAAATAGCTCGAAGTCGGTGAGAACGAACTCGGCGACGGTTACTCCACGAGTACTCGCGGAGTCGACTTCGGGTCAAGCGTCGTCTCGGAGGCCAACACCGGCGAACGACGGGCGACGGGACAGAGTTGCGTGGCCGTGTCGCCCTCGAGCGGGAGTGGGTCGTCGTGATCGGAGACGTCGAGGGAGATCGTGAGCAGAGATGACGAAGTAGACCGTCTTGATTCGATCAGATAGCCCGTTGAGAAGAACGAGAACCGTGTCTGTGACGCGGGAGCGACTGTTATCCGGGTTCGTGTATCTCTTCTCGGCTTCGCTCTTCGTTCGGCCGTTCCTGATCCCGATTTCGACGACTCTTTTCGCCCTCCCGTTGTGTTTCTTGCTCGGCTCTGGCCGCGTCGATCGCCGGCTCGAGTTCGTCGTAGAGGGCGTCGACGTCCTCGGGAAACACTTCGACCGGCTTCGCCTGGCTGTGGGTGTGAATGCGGACGCGATCGCGGTGACGATAAGTGCGGTAGACGCTCCAGAGACCGAACGCGGCCAGGCCGACTCCGACGAAGGCGTTCTCCGAGATCGAGTAGAAGCCAAATCCGGCGAGCGAGAGACTCATCAGGGTGAGAAACCAGTTGAACGACTCGTGGGCAACTTCGCTGACGTTGGTGTACGGAACGCTCACGAGTTCGTCGGGTCGCCGGACGAGAAGGCGTCGATCGGTCACAGCGATCTCGTCACCCGACCGGAGATCGCCGCGATAGTGGAGGTGTTCACCCGTATCGAGATCGAGACCGGTTCGGCTCGGCATTACCATCACTCGACGAGCGCCGGTCATCAAACTTTCCCTGGGCCACCGAAAACGGGGCGGCGAACCGCGCAGTTAGTCCGCGCTATCGACTGGTTGCTGATCGTCGGAGGAGCGGAGTTCCTCGAAGAAGGTGACGAACTCGTCCTCGTCCTCGGCGAGTTGCTCCCACTGTGCGAGCCCGCGTTCCTCTTTGGTTCCTTTGACCGTGTTGTCGAGGACAAACGCGACGATACCACCGATGGCCATCGTGGTCGAACCGAACACGAAGATCGTGTCGGAGATGATCTCTTGACCGAGAATTGGTCCGATGAGCGTCGCGCCCGAGGTAATTTCCTGGAACTCGGCCGCGCCGCCGACGTTCGCCATGTACTCCGGAATCGCGAGTCCGATGAAGAGTGCGATACCGATGATGAAGACGTTACGCGAGGCGTCCAGGTCGACGTACTTCAGGTTCGACAGACCGACTGCGGCGATCTGTCCGAACATGGCGATGTAGAGTGCGCCGACGATCGGTGACGGGATCGTGGTGATCGCGGCACCGAAGTAGCCGACGAACCCGACAAGCAACATGACGATCGCACCGATCTGGACGACGTATCGTGAGGCGACGCCGGTGATACCGATCGCACCGATGTTCTCACCGTAGGAAGTCGATCCATTCCCGGTTCCCATGATACCGGCGATCACGTTACCGACTCCCTCCATTCCGATACCGTGGTTGATGCGTTTCTCACTCGGCGCACCGACGCCGGCGATCCGGGCGACGGCGTAGTAATCGCCGAGACTCTCGATCATCGAGGCGATGATACCAGCGAATATGCCGACGAAGAACGCAACGGTGAACTGCGGCATACCCCACTGGAGCGGGTAGATGACCTGAATCGCAGACGCATCTGCGATTGCGCCGAAGTCCACGTACCCGACCGTTTCCGGGCTGTAGACGCCGACCGCGGAGAGCACTGCGGCGAGGCCCCAGGCGACGACGATTCCCAGCAGGACCGGGAACAGTTTCGCGTAGCGGCTGTACTGATTGAGGTACTGCGAGAACAGCACGATCAGGAACAGGGTCAGCCCCAGCAGCCACCAGTTCTGATCCGGTCTCGTTACGTCGTTGACGCCGATCAGCGAAAGACCGATCAGAACGATCACCGGCGCGATCACGACCGGTGAGAGGTAGTACTTGAGTTTTCCGAGTGCACCGACGTATCCGAGCGCGATCTGGACCGCTGCAGCGGCGATGATCGCACCTTGCAACTCGAGGATCGTCACTTCCCAGCCGACGCCCTGTGCGCCGAGCGCACCGATAATCGCCAGCGCCGGTGCAAGCAGCGCGAAGGTCCCCCCCTGGACGATCGGGTACCGGTTCCCGACCGTCGTCTGGAGTAGTGTCGCGACACCTGACACGACGAAGAACGTGCCGACGAGCCGTGCGGTCTCCGCGGCGGGCATCTCCATCGCGCCTGCGAGGATCAGCGGAATCGCAACGGTTGCGCCGATCATCGTCAAGTAGTGTTGTATGCCCAATAGGACCGATTCTCCCAGTGGTGGTTTGTCTTCGATTCCGTACTCGACGAACGACGCCTCTTCGCGTGAGGGCTCGCCGCCGTCCGTTCTCAGTTCGTCAGTTGTATCGGGTTTCTCTGTCATGGATTCCCTCTCTGAATGTACCGTTACCGTGGCGAGTGTTCACACCCACGCCGGTATACGAAGTAAAACCCAACGGCGCATACATAAAGATACCGACGGTCGAATCACCACACGCACCCTCAAATCGGTAATCCGACACCCCTATTTAATAGGTTGCGTTCACTCAGAACCGGGATTTCGAACGAAATGGGCGGGAGACTACATCGAACGCGGAACGAGTAGCGGGACTCGAGGAGAACCAGAGGAATAAACTATTACAGTTCGACTACGACGGTACGCCTGATGGTCTCTCAGCCCGAGTATGCGGTAGCGGCCGAACTGAACGTCACGGTCGAAACCCGTGACGGCGTCGAACTGGCGACAGACGTGTATCGTCCGGCGGATCCCGACACCGGCGAACCGATCGAAGAGCCCAAACCCGCCCTGCTCGACCGGACGCCGTACGGCAAACGCGGCCGGATGGAGCGCCACGGCGAGTGGTACGCGAAACGAGGGTACGTCGTCGCGATTCAGGACTGTCGCGGGCGCTTCGACAGCGAGGGGGAGTACTACATCTTCGTCAACGAACCCGAAGACGGCTACGACACGGTCGAGTGGCTCGCAGACCAGGCCTACTGTGACGGCCAGGTCGGCACGATCGGCACCTCCTACGGTGCGTGGGTCCAGTCCGCACTCGCGACCCAGGATCCACCCCACTTAGAGGCGATGTTCGTCAATCAGGGTGCCGCGAACGGTCGGAAGGCGACATTTCGCCACAACGGGACGTTCGAACTTCGCTGGCTGTGCTGGGCGCTCACGCTCGGTGGCGGATTCGCAAAACGGGCCCTTGAGGATTCCGACATCCAACAACGGCTCGCAAACACCGACGTCAGGGCGCTTCTCGAGGACGGCCCCCTCCACCAGGGCGAGTCACCGCTTCGGCACATCCCCGACTACGAGGAGTGGGCGTTCGACATCATGACCCAGGGATCGGCCAACGACGAACTCTGGCAGGAGCCTGGCGTCAACTTCGAGGCCTACTACGAGGAGTCGGCAGACGTCCCGACCGTCTACGCCGGCGCGTGGTACGACTCCTACACGAAGGCGACCTGTGACAACTTCGAGGCGCTGGCCGAGCGAAAGGACAGCGATCACTATCTGCTGATGGGGCCGTGGACCCACGGCTGGAACACCTACCCGCTCCCGTCGTGGAACAAATCGTACTCCGGGGAACTCGAGTTCGGCGAGGAAGCGCTCAGGGAGTACCAGGAGACGCGGCTTCGCTTTTTCGACCACTACCTCAAAGGGGAGGACACCTGGAGCGACCAACCGACCGTCGAGTACTTCCAGATGGGGACCGGCGACGGCTCTCGGAGCCGCGACGGGCGGCTCTTCCACGGCGGCGAGTGGCGATCGGGCGAGGAGTGGCCACTTCCGGACACCGAGTTCGAGAGCTACTACGTCCACGGCGACGGGCGTCTCTCGACGGAGAAACCGACCGTCGACGATGCGTCGACGACCTACACGTTCGATCCGCGCGATCCCGTTCCGACGGTCGGCGGCAACTGCTCGTCGTACATCACCTACGAGCAACGCGAGGAGAACATCCTCGAGTATCCGCTCTCCGAACGCAAGATGGTGGATCTCACCGGCCGCGGCGGCTTCGACCAGCGAACTCGGCCCGACACGCTCGGTGCCGAGGCGCCGTACGGACCGCTCGAGGAGCGCGACGACGTGCTCGTCTACCGGAGCGACCCGCTCGAGGAGGACCTCGAGATCGCCGGGCCAATCCGCGTTCGCGTCTATGGATCGACCGACGGGCCCGACACCGACTTCACGGCAAAACTGATCGACGAACATCCCCCGAGCCCGGAGTTCCCGAACGGGGCGGCGATCAATCTCTGTGACTCCGTCTGTCGCGGTCGCTACCGAGGCTACCGCGACGAGCCCGACCTGCTCGAGCCCGGCGAGATCTACGAGTTCTACATGGAGCCGTATCCGACGGCGAACGTGTTCAAGGAGGGCCACCGCATCCGTCTGGACATCTCCTCGTCGAACTACCCGCGCTACGACGTCAACCACAACACCGGCGGACCGCTGTACGGCGACCGCGAGTATCGCACTGCGACGAACACCGTCCACCACGACGCCGAGTTCGCGACGCACGTCGAGCTGCCCATTCAGCCCCGTTAACTCCCGGAATATCCCGCTCAGCTCCCGATATCTCCCTGTTCCTCCGTCTCGAGTTCGAACGCGGCGAGCGTCGCTTCCATCTCCGCGGCCATGTCGTCTACCGTCTCGGAGACGTCGACGACGCGCTCGACTGTGTCGATCTGCCGGTCGATGCTCGTCGAGACCGACGCCATCTGCGTTTCGATCTCGTCACTGCGCTCCGAGAGGTCGCGAACGATCTCCTCGACGGTCTCGGTGGTCGCCGCCTGTTCGCTCGCCGCCTGCGAAATCGTTCGGATCTCCTCGTCAGTTTTCCCGACTGCCGTCTCGATCTCCTCGATGTGGTCGACGACCCCCTCGACGGCATCGGCACCGGTTTCGACCGTTCGATTGCTTCGCTCGATCGCGGTCATCGTCTCCTCGATCCCGGATCGGAGATCCTCGAGGCCGTCGGCGATCTCCGCGACCGACGCTTTGGACTCGTCGGCCAGTCCCTTGATCTCGTCGGCAACGACGCCGAAACCGTCGCCGGAGCCGTCGGCGTGGGCGGCCTGAATGTTGGCGTTCAACGCGAGTAAGTTGGTCTGATCGGCGATGTCCGCGATCAGGTCGGCCATCTCGCCGATCGCGTCCATCCGGTCTTCGAGCCCGCGGACGTGCTCGACGTTGTCCTCGGAGGCCGCCATCGCCTCACGGATCCGCTCGAGGGCCGTTTCGGCGTCCTCGACGCCTTCCTCCGTTCGGTTACTCGCCGTTGCGGCGTGGTCTTCGATGCGGGTCGCGTTCCGAGAAATTTGTTCGACGGCGGTCGCGAGGGTGGCGACGTCCTCTTTGGCGACGGTCGCCTGTTCTGCCTGTTCGCTCGCCATCTCGTCGACGGCGTCGCTGGCGTCGTCGATCTCGGCGGTCGCCGTCGTCGTCTGCTCGCCCGCGTCGACGAGATCGTCGCTGATCTCGGCCAACCGTTCGGCGGTGTGTCGTGTATCGACCAGTGCGTCGTTGACGTCTTCGATGGCTCCGCTCAGATCCGCGGCCATCCGCGAGAACCGGTCGTATGCCTCTCGGATCTCCTCGTGGTCGGCGTCGGGTTCGGGTATCTCGGGTTCGACGGTAAAATCACCCCGACTGAGTCGGTCGGTCCACCGCTCGAAGGCTGCAATCACCTCGTTCTGGTACGCTCGGTACTCCTCTAAGGTATCCTGTCGGTCGAGTGCCTCCACGCGCTCGGAGACGTCCCGATTGATCTCGATCGCGCCGGCGAGTTCACCCGTTGCGTCGAACAGCGGGAAAAACGTGCGGCTGACATGGACGATCTCGTCGTCGACCTCGACGACGCCCTCGAGGTCCTGAATCGCCTCGCCGGTGTCGAGGACTTCGCGCATGACGGAGTTGTCGGCTTCGTCGTACTCGAACAGATTCGTCCCGGTCAGTTCGCCCGGAACCCGCCCGAACAGATCGCGACACTCCCGGTTCGAGTGTGTGAAATTCCCCTCGGCGTCGACGACGAAAATGGGATCGGTGGAGCCTCGCAGGTAGCTGACGATGATCGACTCGGCGGTCGCGTGCCCGAACGGAGAGCCCTCGGCTGGCCGTTCGACGTCCCCCTCGGAGTCCACCACCCCGTTGCCGACGGTATCCCAGTCGGAGACGTCGACCGTGGTGGCCTCGTCCGCGTTTTCGACCTGGGATGCGTTCTCAGCGGTTCCGCTCTCGGCGGATATCGAATCGGTTTCGGATCCGCTTTCCTCCGCCGGGTCCGTACTCCCGAACACGGACAACATCGAGTAGCGCATACGTATCACGAACTATAAATCAACTTAAATCTGTTCGCCGGTAATTATCCGAACAGTTCGTTCGGTCCCGCTCGCAGATTCCCGAATTGTCCGCTCGAGAACCGCTCGTACGACCGAACGGCGGTACGCCAGTCCGATGGTTTGTCCCCGTCGTCGCCGCTAGGCGGGGCGTCCCGCTCCGAGACAACACTTATGATATTTCTGTTCGATGGTATCGTATGACACTGTCACTCGAGCGAGAGCGGTTCGTCGAAACGATGCGCGAACAAGCCGAGATCGGCGCGACCGAAGGCGGTGGACTCCACCGCCTCGCGCTCTCCGACGAAGACAAGGAGATACGAGACTGGTTCCGGGCGCAACTGGACGCCCTCGGTCTCGAGGTTCGAATCGACGAGTTCGGAAACATGTTCGGCCGCCGTGAGGGGACCGACCCCGATGCGGATCCCGTCCTCGTCGGCTCGCACCTGGATTCCCAGCCCTACGGCGGCATCTACGACGGCGCACTCGGCATGATCGCCCCACTCGAATTGCTCCGCACCCTCGAGGAGGAGGGCCTCGAGACCCGCCACCCGATCGAGATCGTCAACTGGACGAACGAGGAGGGATCTCGGTTCCAGCCCGCGATGCAGGGAAGCGGCGTCTGGATCGACGAACTCGACCTCGAGACGGAGTACGCAAAGACCGACGAGGACGGCAACAGCGTCCGCGAGGAACTCGAGCGGATCGGCTATCTGGGCGATGAGCCCGCCGAGCCTGGCGAGTACGAGGCGTACTTCGAGTTGCACGTCGAGCAGGGGCCGTACCTCGAACTCGAGGGGGCCGACGTCGGCGTCGTCACGGGCGTCGTCGGCTTCTACTGGGGCGCGACGACCTTTTTCGGCGAGGCCGACCACTCGGGGCCGACGCCGATGCACTACCGGTCTGACGCGCTGGTCGCTGCGGCCGACGTGATCACGGGCGTCCGTCGAATTCCGGGCTCGCTCGGGGACCGAACGGTGGGGACGGTGGGATACGTCGACGTCGAGCCGAACTCGATCAACATCGTTCCCGACGAGGTGACGATCACGTGGGGCTTTCGTGACCCTTCCGACGAGATCGTCGACGAAGCGAAAGCCCGGGCGCTGGCAGAGGTCGAAGCCGCTGCAGAGCGGGAGGGCGTCGACTACGAGTCCGAGAAACGCATGCGATCCGAGAGCGTCGACTTCGCCGACCGCTGTATCGAGGCGGTCCAGACGAGCGCTGACGACCTCGGCTACGACAGCATGCAGCTGTACAGCGGCGCGGGCCACGACGCCGCCCACATGAGCAAGGTAATGGATACGAGCATGGTGTTCGCGGTCAGCGAGGACGGCAAGAGCCACACCGAAGAGGAGTTCACGAGCTGGGACGACTGTTATGCGGCGGCGAACACGCTCGCGAACGCGGTGGTTCGGGTGGCCGAACTCGAGGAGTGACGCCGACTCGAGACGCAGTGAACTGGCTCAAATAACGCGCGGAACGACCCAGCGAATCGAACGAAAACGGGGGGTGGAATCGTCGGTTAGAACGCCCAGTCGGTCGACTCGCGTTCGACGAACTCGCCGTGGCCGTTGTCGGCGACGATCTCGCCGTCGTCGGCGACGAGTTCGCCGCGGACGAACGTCCGTGTGACGCGGCCGGTCACCTCGCGACCCTCGTAGATCGAGAAGTCGGCGACTGAAGCGTTGTCCTCGGCGGTGATCGTGTACGTCTCGTCCGGGTCGAAGATCACGATGTCGGCGTCGGTTCCCGGATCGAGTGTCCCCTTCCCCGGCAGGCCGAAGATCCGCGCGGGGTTGTACGAGAGCGCACGGACCAGGAACGGATAGGAGAAGCCACGCCGGTTGACCGCCTCGTCGTGGAAGACTGGCAGGTTCGTCTGGAGTGCGTTCGCGCCGAACTTGCTGTCCCACCAGTTGTCGACTTGCTTGCTCTCTTTCGTGTAGCCACAGTGGTCCGTCGAGACAACGTCGAGCGTCCCGGCCGCGAGGTGTTCGAACATCGCCTCGATGTCGTCGGGTTTCCGGATTGGCGGCGCGATCATCGGCAGATTTCCGAGTTCCTCGAAGATCGAGTCGTCGAGGGTCGTGTAGTGGGTACAGGTCTCCGCCCGGAGCATCTCCGGACCGTACTCCTCGCGGTAGTCCGCGAGCACCTCGGCCGACTGGCGACAGGACGTGTGGATGCCGTAGTACCGACAGCCGGCTTCCATCGCCATCCGCGCGGCGGCGTCGGCCGCGATCGCCTCGGCGTAATCCGGCCGCGATTTCGGATACCACTCCGGATCGCCTTTCCCTTCCTCCTGGAAGCGAGCCGTCCGCTCGTCACAGATCGTCGCCTCCTCTGTGTGTAACACCGCGAACGCGTCCAGATCCGCGAGCGCGTCGAAGACACGATCCATGAAGCCGTTCTCGAGGCCGAACTCGTAGGCGGTAAAGAGCTTGATCGACGGCACGCCCGCGTCGACGACCGCCTCGAGTTCCTCGAAGACGGCCGGATCCTGGCGGGTGATCGCACCGTGGAGGCCGTAGTCGACGACGGCGTCCTCGGCTTTCGCCCGCTTTCGTTCGATTCCCTCGAGTATCGTTCCCGGCTCCTCCCAGTCGGTCATCTCGCCGACCCAGGCCTGCCAGGCGAAGTCGATGTAGGTCGTCGTCCCGCCCAGCGCCGCCGCTTTCGTGGCCGTCTCGTACGTGTCGAACGAGAACATGTCGTCGATGTGAACGTGTGGATCGATCACGCCCGGCATCACGAGCGACCCCGTCGCGTCGATCGTCCGCGCTGGCTCGGGCATCGACTCGCTGTCGCCGACGGCGACGATCCGTTCGCCGTCGATCGCGACGTCCGCTTCGATCGTATCCGTCGGTGTGACGACCGTTCCGCCCTGAATGAGTGTCTCTACCATACTCCGACAACGTATCAGACGCCGATAAAAGTTCGTACCCGTTTCGGAGCCGAGAGACCTCGACGGATCGATAGACGAGCGGACACGGGTGATGGACGTCCACGCGCGGACCGATAGACAACATCGGTGGGTCGAGTCGACGGAACCAATCACGGTCGTGCCACGTCGGACCAAACCTTGATTAGTGCGAGTACCAACAGACAGACCACGATGGGCACTGACGGCACGGATTTCGGCGGACTGACTGAACGAGCAATCGTATCTGCGATCGTCGAGCGAGTCGACGAGACCGACGGAACCGGAACGGGAGGCGGCCGGTCGAGGGCTCCGAGCGGCCGAGCGACTCGAGTCGGGGCCGCCGTGGGGGTAGCGTCGTGAGCGAACTCCCGTCCGTCTACGGCGGCGAGATCCTCCACGTCGACCTCGAGTCCGGCGAGAGTGAACGCGAAGAGATCGATCCCGAGCAGGCGAGAGCGCTGCTCGGTGGAAACGGCTTCGCCGCGGCGCAGGTACGCGAGCACGTACCGACCGACGCGGGACCGTTCGATCCGGAGAACGTCGTCGTCTTCGCGGTCGGGCCGATGAACGCGACGCCGTTTCAGAGCACGAGTCGGGGCGTCGTCGGTTTCGTCAGCCCGATGACGAACGGCTTCTTCGACAGCACATTCGGGGGGACGTTCCCCCGCGCACAGAAGACGACCGGGTTCGAAGCGATCGTCCTCCACGGCGAAGCGCCCGAGCTCTCCACCGTGGTCGTCGACGAGCACGGAGCGACGGTCGCGGCGGCCGACGGTCTGGCGGGGGTCGATACCTACGAGACGTGCGAGGCAGTCCGCGAGCGCGAAGAGGGCGACGACGAAGACGACGTTCACGTGATCGCGGCCGGCCCCGCCGGCGAGAACCTGGTGCGTTACGCGTGTCTGGTCCACCGCGGTCGCGACCGGGAGGGGGTTGCCGGCCGCGGCGGCAGCGGAGCCGTCCTCGGTTCGAAGAACGTCAAGGCCGTCGCGATCCGGGAAGGCTCGTTCGAACCCAACGTCGCGGACGAATCGGCGTTTCGCGAACTCACGGCGAGCCGAATGGGCCCGCTGATGGAAGAAACCCAGATGCTCACCGACTACGGTACGAGCGGTCTCGTCAACCCGATCAACGAGATGGGGAAACTCGGGATGCGAAACAACCAGTACGAACAGGCCGACGACGAGTTCGCGGAGGCGGTAAGCGGCGAGACGCTGGAGGCCGAGTACGTCAGCGAGGACACGACCTGCGCCAACTGTGCGGTCCGCTGTGGAAAACACGTCACCGTCCAATCCGAGGGGATCACGGAGGCGAAGATTCCGGAGTTCGAGAGCCTCTTTGCCACCGCGACGATGCAGGAAGTCGACGACATCAAGCGCGTGATGAAGGCGAACGATCTCTGTGACCGCCTCGGAATGGACACCATTAGCTGGGGCGTCACTGTCGCCTTCGCCCGCGAGTGCGCCGAGAACGGACTGCTCGAGTCCGACTCCCCGCACCTCGAGTTCGGCGACGCCGACGGACTGGTCGAACTCGCCCGCCGGACAGCGGCCCGCGAGGGAGTCGGCGACCAACTCGCCGAGGGCTCGTTTCGGATCGCGGAGGCACTCGAGGACGAATCGGAGCGGTACCTCCACGGCGCGAAGGGTCTCGAGTTCGCCGCCCACTCGCCCCGCGGGCTCAAGGGGATGAGTATCGGCTACGCGACGTCGACTCGCGGCGGCTCCCACCACGACACGCGGCCGACGCTCCAGTACAGCGGGGAACACGACGAGACGACCGAGGGAACGGCCGAGTTCGCCGCCCGCTCCCAGCACTTCACCGCGCTTGGCGACTCGTTGACCCAGTGTCGGTTCGTCAGCGAGGGCGGCTGGGGCAAACGGATCGACGACCGCTACCGGGACGCCCTCGAGGCCGCGACCGGCTGGGAACTCACCACCGAGGACGTCGAGGAGATCGGCGAGCGAATCTACACCCTCGAGCGGACGATCAACGTCGAACGCGGTATCGCGAGCCGCGAGACGGACACGCTTCCCCACCGTGTCATGCACGAACCGATCCCCGACGGGCCGGCCGCCGGCATGCACTGTCCGCCCGAGGAACTCGAGGCGATGATAGAGGAGTACTACGCGTTCCGGGGCTGGGACGAGGACGGAACGCCGACGACCGAGACGCTCGAGCGCCTCGACCTCGACGAACTCGCGGGCTGACGGTCCCAGGCTCGCTCGAGACGGGGGATCGTCACCGTCCGATCGCCCCCATCCACAGGAGCCAGATCGCGCCGACGGTCACCCCCATCGCGGCGAAGCCCGCGGCGTAGCTCGCCGTCGCAGCGAGCAGCCAGCCGACGAGCCACGGATACGCGAGCGCGCCCCCGTTACCGACCAGCAACATACCCGAGAGTGTCACCCCCGGATCGTCCGCGAGTTCGGAGAATGCGAGACTGAACAGCGGGCCGAAGGGGATACCGAAGCCGAAGCCGGTCAAGACGAGTCCGGCGGCGATTCCGCCGGCCGAGTCGGCGTCGATCGCCCACGCTAGCCCGACGAGGACGACCGCGAGTCCGAGCAACGTCCCCGCGACGGTCGCTCGTTCACCGTAGGCACGCGACAGCCAGCCGCCGAGGCCGCGCCCGAAGACCGTCGCCAGCGCAAACCCGACCAGCACTGCGGTTCCCGGAAGCGGCGAGCCGGTGAGCACCTCGGCGTACCACGTCGATGCGACCATCAGAAAGCCGAACGTCGCCATGTTGCCGAGTCCGAGTGCGAGCCCACTAGCCGAGGTGAACGGCTCGAGATACGACCGAAGCGTCGTCCCCCCGGTTCCGGTGGTAGGGGAGAGTCGTACCGTCAATACGCCGCCGACGACCGCGATTGTCGCTGCGACGGCTGCGGGGGCACCCGGGCCCACAGCGGGAACGGCGACCGGGCCGGCTGCCAGTCCAAGGGCCAGCCCGAGGGTAAACAACGCGCCGAGCATTCCCTGTGCGGTGGCGGTGTCCGCGCCGCTGGTCCGTAATCCGACGTACTTCATACCGGCGACGAACGCCGTTCCCTGCCCGAGTCCGAGCACGAGCCGAGAGGCGTACGTGGTCTCGAGCGTGACGACCGCACCGAGTGCGATGCCGGCGCCGGCGACGAGCAGTCCGACGGCGGCAACGCGCTCGACAGACGCACGCCGGGTCAGCCGGTCGGCCGGAACGACGGCGACGAACTGGCCCAGCAAGAACAGCGTCATGCCAAAGCCGGCCGCGTCCGGCGAGACGCCGCGGGCGATA
Organism: Natrialba sp. INN-245; assembly: GCF_009807105.1. Taxonomy (NCBI): domain Archaea; kingdom Methanobacteriati; phylum Methanobacteriota; class Halobacteria; order Halobacteriales; family Natrialbaceae; genus Natrialba; species Natrialba sp. INN-245. Next base: position 89,080 of record NZ_WUBV01000008.1, read on the forward strand.
AGCACCGAGACGTACGCGCCGTAGCCGCCGACGGCGAGTCCAAGACCGAACAATCCGGCACCGATCGCGCCGATCGCGACCCACGGCAGCGGTCGACCCTCGCTCGCGGTCGCCGTCGACATATCCATCGTCACGTTGATGCAATCATTCGGGTAAATACGTTACGGAGCCGTGTTGCCTCCCAGAACGTGTGAACATTCAAATAGTTTCCGGAAGCTATATGAGAGTTCTGTTTCGAGACGTAGTCGTGTCATGAGTACTGATACCCAGCCACACGAAGAGGGGAAGGCGGAGTTGATCGAGTACGACATCGACGACGAACCACCGCTACAGGAGGCGATCCCACTCGGCATTCAACATCTGCTGGCGATGTTCCTCTCGACGGTCGCGTTGCCGCTCGTGATCGCCGGCGCGATCGGTCTCAGCCCGGGCGAAACGGCGTTTATCGTCCAGATGGCGCTGCTGGTCGCCGGTCTCGCGACGATCGTACAGGTGTACTCAATCGGGCCGATCGGGGCGCGACTTCCGATCGTGATGGGGACGAGCGCGATCTTCGTCGCACCGCTGATCGATATCGGGAACGCGTTCGGCCTGGCGGCGATCTTCGGTGCAGTAATCGTCGCCGCACCCGTCGAGATCGTCATCGGCTACTTCTACGACGATCTCCGACGATTCTTCCCGCCGCTCGTCACCGGGGTCGTCGTCATGCTCGTCGGACTGACGCTGATCCCGACCGCGATCGACTACTCCGCCGGTGGACCCGGCGCGGAGACGTACGGCAACCTCGAGAACCTCGCCCTCGCAGGACTGGTGTTCGCGGCGGCGATCGGCTTCAACCAGTTTTTCGACGGGTTGCTCTCGATCTCGAGCGTGTTGATCGCGGTCGTGATCGGCTACATCGTGGCGATCCCGCTCGGATTGCTCGATCTCTCCGGCGTCGCCGAGGCAGGGTGGATCGCCGTCCCAATGCCCCTCGAGTTCGGCGTCGAGTTCCACCCGAGTGCGATCCTGATCGCTGCGTTCGCGTACGTCGTCACGTCGATGGAGACGATCGGCGACGTCGAGGGAACGACCGGAACCGTTGGACGGCAAGCGACAAACGACGAGATGCGCGGCGCGCTGTACGCCGATGGCTTCATGAGCATGTTCGCCGGGCTGTTCAACGCGTTTCCGAACACCTCCTTCTCGCAGAACGTCGGACTGATCGGCTTTACCGGCGTCGCGAGCAAGCTCGTGGTGGGAATCTGTGGCGTCTTCCTCGTGATACTCGGGCTCATCCCGAAAGTCGCCGAAGTCGTCGCAGCGATGCCCGATCCCGTCCTCGGGGGGGCGGCGGTCGTCCTGTTCGGGATGATCTTCTCGATTGGGCTCCGGATCGTCGCCAACCGGGTCGACCTGAACCGTCGAAACCTGACGATCGTCGCCGTCTCGGTCGTCCTCGGCGTCGGCGTCGAAGTTCGGCCGGATGCGATCGCTCAGTTCCCCGAGGACGTCCAGGTGTTGCTCGGCTCCGGGCTACTCGTCGGCGGGGTCACTGCGCTCGTGTTGAACGCGATCCTTCCGGGTGACGGCCGTACCCGACAGGGGCCGACGCAGGTCGAGGAGACGGAACGATCGGGGTGAGATCGGCGACTCGACGCCTACGGCTCGAGGACGACCGTTCCGTGGCTCTCACCGTTTCGAATCCGCTCGTGAACGTCGGGGACGTCCTCGAGACCCACGCTATCGGTGACGATGGGATCGATCCGACCGTCGGCGAGCAGTCGGGCGGCGCGGACGACCTCCTCTTTCGTGGCGTGTCGTGAGCCGACGATCGACGCTTCCTTGACGACGAACTCCTTCAGCGGCGGCGCGAACGACCGCTCGTGGTGCGTGGTCAGCGTGACGATCTGGCCGCCCATCGCGAGCGCGTTCCAGGCGTCCTCGAGCGTTGCCGTGTCGCCGACCGTGTCGACGACGACCGTCGGCCCGTCGCCGCCCGTCGCCTCGCGGAGGCGATCCGCGACGTCCTCGCCACGGGCGTCGATCGGTTGGACGGCGTCGCTCGTCACCGCATCGACGTGCTCGAGGCGGTCGTCGTCGATTTCGGCGGCCAGCACGCGGGCACCCCTGAGCGCCGCCAGCTGCGAGAGGTGAATGCCGATGCGGCCGGCCGCGCCGATCACCAACACGGTGTCGGCGTCGGAGACGTCGGTTCTACGACAGACGTGGAGTGGCGTCGCGAGGCCGTCGGTGGCGATCGCTCCCTCGCGGAAGCTCGCGCCGTCGGGGAGTGGGAGGACGTTCGAGGCCGGAATCACCGCCTGATCGGCGTACGCGCCGTCGCAGTTGACCCCGTACCAGCCGCCGAAGTCGGTACACTGGTTGGTGTCCCCGCGCCGGCAGGCGTCACAGTTGCCACAGGTGAGATAGAAGTACGCCAGCACGCGATCGCCCGGGCTCACGTCGTCGACGCCGTCGCCCACCACGTCGACGACGCCGGCGAACTCGTGGCCAGGGATTCGCGGCGTGAGGTCGGGGTCGTCGGCGAGTCCGCCGCGGATCGCGTTCTCGATCGTTCGGGTGACGCCGCAGGCCCGCACGTCGACGCGGACCTCGCCGGGGCCCGGCTCCGGTTCCGGCACCGATTCGATCGAGAGCGATCCGTTCCACTCCTCAAGCACACACGCGTTCATCATTGTCATATGTTCACGCACACCCACTCGAGGGACCTTAAACCATCGACTTCCCCGTCCGGTCGAAATTCGACTGCTCCGGGGCTCGTTTCCGACGTTTCGGAAGTCGGCAAAACGCTAAGTTACTGGAGTGTTAACAGGTAGCTATGCCAGACAACATCCTGGTACCAGTCGACGGCTCGGAGCAATCCGAGGAGGCCTTCGAGTACGCCATCGAGACGTTTCCGGACGCGACGATCACGGCGTTTCACGCAGTCGAAGCCGGACAGGGGGATCTCGGAACGTTCTCCGGCATGACGGGCGACATTCCGGACGACGAACCCAGACTCGAACACTCCGAGGAGATCCTCGAAGACGCACGGCAGCGAGGCGAGGAGACAGGGACAGTGGTCGAAACCAAACGCGGCCGAGGTCGCCCCGACCGGCTGATCGTCAAACTGGCCGACGAAGGCGAGTACGACATGGTCGTCATCGGCAGTCACGGCCGCGACGGCGTCTCGCGAGTGTTGCTCGGAAGCGTCGCGGAGAAAGTCGTCCGCCGATCGCCGGTTCCGGCTCTCGTCGTTCGGTAGCTTCGGACCACACGGATCGGTCCGCTCCCGACAACTATACTCAGTTGACACCGACTGGAACGCGACTCGAGAACGTCACCGAGCACTATCGCTAGTGGCGTCCCAAGCACTAGCAGCCCAGCCCGACCGTCGACTCGACCTCGGTCTCGGCTACGACCGCTCCCTCGTGGACCACCCGTCGGGGCGGACGGCCACGCCTGAGCGCCTCGTGGCGACTCCCGACGTCACTCGAGAAGACGTTGAACGTCGCCGGATTTCCGGGTTCGATCCCGTGTTCGACTCCGAGAATCGACGCCGCGTTCTCGGTCACGAACGCCCACGCGAGCCGCCGCTCTGCCGCGGTCGTGAGCTGTGCCGCGTGGGCGGTCAGCAACGCCGTCTCGAGCATGCTTGCCCGTCCGTAGGGGTAAAAGCCGTCGAGCAGACAGTCCTGTCCCGCGGCGACCGTGACGCCCGCCTCGACCAGTTCATCGACCCGCGTGATCCCGCGGCGTTTCGGGTGGGCGTCGTGGCGGCCCTGCAGGACGAGGTTCGTCGGCGGATTCGTGATCGCCGACAGGCCGGCCTCGGCGACGAGGTCGATCACCCGCGCCGCGTGCGGATCGTCGTAGGCGGCCAGCGCGCAGGTGTGGCCCGCCGTCACCGACCGGTCGAACCCCCGATCGATCACCTCGGCCGCGAGGTACTCGAGTGATCGCGCCGCGGGGTCGTCGGTCTCGTCGACGTGCATGTCGACGCCGACGTCGTAGCGTTCGGCGAGGTCGAGACAGACGTCGACGTGTGCGCGCCGGTCGGCGTCGGTTCGCTCGTTGTCCGGCATGCCGCCGATCAGGTCTGCGCCCGACTCGAGTGCGCGCTCGAGTAAGTCGGCGGTCCCCTCGTCCTGTCCGATCCCTTCCTGGGGGAAGGCGACGATCTCGACGTCGGCGACGTCGACGCAGGCCTCGCGGGCGGCGACGACGCCCTCGAGCGGCGTCAGGCCGCCGATTGTGTCCACGTCGACGTGGGTCCGGATGCGCGTACAGCCGTTGCGGACGTGGGCCTCGATCGCCCGGATCGCGCGGTCGCGGACGTCTTCTCGCGTGTAGTCGGCTTTGCGCTCGTGGATGCTCGCGATGGCCTCCGCGAGCGTTCCCGACTCGTTGGGCGGGAGGTCGGGTGCGACGTAGGCCTTGTCGAGGTGGACGTGGGGATCGACGAATCCGCCGGCGACCAGGCCGCCGTCGGCGTCGATCGTCGTCAGTTCGTCGCCGTTCACGTCGGGGACGCCGTCCGGCCCGGCGTCGTCGCTCTCGGTTGTGATCGATTCGATTCGGCCGTCGGAGACGACGACGGTCGTCGGCTCCCGTCGATCCGGTACCGTCGCGTTCCGGACGACGAGGTCTGACTCGAGGGTCATAGCTCCACCTCGTCGACCGGACTAAAAAACGTTGATCCGCGAGACCTGGTGCGTGAACGCGACGCAGGTTATTGCTTGAACGCGACGCAACGACAGACGCTCGACTCGCCGCCGCGGAACCGCCACGGGAAGGTGCCGATCTGGACGCGTTCGTTGAGCAGTTCCTCCGGCACCTGGGCGTTCTCGACGTGGATGATTCCCTCCGGGAAGAGTTCGGTGTGCATCAGCTGGTAGCCCTCCGGCGGGAAGATTTCGTCCAAGTCGTCGACGCCGAGGTGGTCTGCCGCCTCCTCGGCGAGCTCCGGTCGAATGTCTCGGATGACCGTGTTCATCGGGTGGTCTGCACTCCCACAGTCGAGGATGAGATAGTTGATCTCCATCTCTTTACACCACTCCGCGAACTCGGCGTTCGGGCCCGGGTGTTTACAGAAGAACCGATGTGGATCCGCGTTCTCCGTGTGCCAGGCGTACTCCTGGTAGCCGGTGTGGACGAACAGGATGTCTCCTTTCTGGACGTCACAGACGTCCTCGATCATCTCGCTCGTGTAGACGTCGTAGTCGCCGACCTTGTCGGAGATGTCGGCGACGACTGCGTCGCCGACGAGTTCGTCGAGACCGACGGATTCGATGTCCCGGCCGTGTGCGACGAAGTGTTTCTCGCCGTCGAGGTGGGTCCCCGTGTGGTTCATGAACTCGATCTTCTGTCCATTTACCTTCTCGGTGTCGAGACTCTTCTCGTACCACACTTTCGGGTTGTCGTAGGTGGGCCACGCCGGCGTATCCTGCGACCACGGCTGTGTCAGGTCGTACATCTCGTAGCCATCGAGCATAGCGGAAGATGTGTGGCTGTCCACTTAAAGATGCAGTAACCGACCGGGTTCTTCCGGTTCGATCCCGCCGGCTCGTCTCGCGCTGGGACGGTGCACCAACACTTATTAGTCCGCTACGGTAATCAACACGGTGTCCGTGTGATAGTCACATGAACACCCGCACCACACCCCAGTATCGACGCAGTATCTTCCCACCCGTCGACGGCCAATCGAGGTCGACGGCCGTCCGGCGACGAGCCGACACCTCGAGCCGTCACGGTGAGCTATGAAACCGGCACCGTTTACTCACCACCGACCGGAGACCGTCGAGGACGTCCTCGAGTTGCTCGCCGAGTTAGAGGATGCCGAACTCCTCGCGGGCAACCAGTCGCTGGGGATCGTGATGGCAAACCGGCTCGCGACGCCGGACCACCTCGTCGATCTGAACGGCGTCGACGAACTCGCCTCCATCGACGAGCGAGACGACGAGATCCGGATCGGCGCGATGACGAGTCACCGAACGCTCGAGCGTTCGGATCGACTCGCCGAACTCGTTCCGATGCTCCCCGAGGCCGCCGAGCAGATCGCCGGCCCCTCGGTTCGCAACCAGGGGACGATCGGCGGGAGCATCGGCGAAGCCGATCCGGCGGGCAACTATCCCGCGGCGCTGGTCGCCCTCGAGGGATCGCTCCACCTGCGCTCGCTCGAGGAGACCCGAACCGTACCCGCCGACGAGTACTTCATCGCGTACATGTTTACGGACCTTCGCGAGGAGGAACTGATCGAATCGGTCTCGGTGCCGACCGACCCGTTCCCGCCCGAGCGATCCGGGATGGCGTTTCTCGAACTCAAACGGGCCGCCCAGACCTGGCCGACCGTCAGCGCCGCGAGCGCGATCCGCGTCGACGATCCGTCCGCCGCCGACCCGATCGTCGAGGACGCCCGAATCGCGCTGGCGAACGCCGCCGACGTCCCCCTCCGCGTCGAGGACGCCGAAGCCGTCCTCGAGGGCGAACCGCTCTCCGAGAGCGGCCTCGAGGAGGTCGGCGAACTGGTGACCGACGCCGTCCATCCCGAAGGGGAGATGCACGCAGACCGAGAGTACAAGGAGGAAGTGGCCGGCGAGTACGCGGTACGCTCGCTCGAAACGTCGTACGAACGCGCGATCGATAGCTAATCGAGACCGAATACCACACGCTCACCCTATGTTAGAATTTACCGGCGAAAACGAGATGGAACAGTCGAAAGATGAACTCTGGCCGTACTTTACGGACACCGACGTGCTCGCGGAGTGTGCGCCGGGCTGTAAGGAGATGACGCTCAAATCTCCCCACGAGATCGAGGCGGTACTCGCCGTCGGCGTCGGGAGCGTCAAACCCGAGTTCGACGTCGACGTCGTCGTCACCCGGGCCGACCGGCCGGACGCCCTCGAGATGACGGCGGTGGGCCACGCCCCACGAAACGAGTTCGAGACGACCGCCGAGATGGAACTGCTGGAAACCGACGACGGCGGAACGACCGTCTCCTGGTCTGCCACCGCAGACGTTTCGGGAACGATCGCGAGCCTCGGCGGCCGTGCGCTGAAAAGCGTCACGAACCGCCTGGTCAAGAAGTTCTTCGCGGATATGCAACAGAAAGCCGACGAGGGCGTCGACGCCGAGAGCCAACTCGAGGCCGCCCCCGAGGACGCCGACGACATCTCCCTCGAGTCCGACGACTGATTGCGACTCCGTCTGGGAAAACCCATTTGCTGTGGCCGGCGATACTCGATTACCGGCGAGCGCCGAGACTCGAGTGCGATCGACGGCACACCGACTGGCGACACCCGAATCCAACCAACAGGGAGCGCCGAGACTCGCATCCGGCTGCGATGGTCGAACCCGCCGGTCAGCGGCAACTCGCGCGTTCGAAAAATCCCGGAGCGGGCGACGTTACTGATCGGCGTCGCGGACCTTCTTTCGGAGGTGGTCTGGCGCGACGGGGATGCGATCGGCCGGTTCGTCGATCTCGAGAGGGTCGAGTGCGGCGTTGATCGACGTCGCGATGCTCGCGGGCGCGTCGATCATGCCGCCTTCGCCGACGCCTTTCGCGCCGGTTTCGGTGTACGGCGACGGCGTCACCGTGTGTTCCATCTCGATCTCGGGAACGTTCTCGATCGACGGCAACAGGTAGTCAAACAGCGTGATCGCCTGTGGCTGGCCGTCGTCCTCGTAGCCGAACTCCTCGAGTAACGCAGCGCCGACGCCTTGAGCGATGCCGCCGTGGGCCTGGCCCTCGACGATCATCGGGTTGAGCATCGTCCCGCAGTCGCGGACGGTGTAGAATTTCAGGATGTCGACCTCGCCGGTCTCGACATCGACCTCGACGATGGGCGCGTTCGCGCCGAAGGCGGCCGTCGGGTAGACCGGGAACTTCCGTCGGAACGCCTCGTCGAACTCCTCGTGGTCGGTCGCCGGGTGGTCGTAGTTGTAGCTGACCTGGGTGAGTCGCTCGTCGCGGTCGGCGTCGATGTCGGCGAGGTCGGCAAGCGAGAGCGAGTCGTCGCCGTCGACCCGCTCGACGGAGCCATCGCGATACTGGACGCCGTCACTCGAGACACCCCAGTGGTCGGCCGCGAGTTCCTCGGCGTTCTCGAGGAGACGCTCGGCGACGCCGACAGTCGCCCCCGAGAGCATCACCGCCATCCGGGAGGCGGCGCTTCCGTACTCGGTCGGCGCGTCGACGCTGTCGAGGTAGTCGACCTCGATGTCACTCGGCAGGATCTCGAGTTCGTCGGCGAGCAACTGCGAGACGAGCGTCTGGTGACCCTGGCCGGAGGAGTCGGTTGCGAGGGACGCGCGGACGGTGCCGTCCGCACGGAGTTCGGCGCGGAGGTGTTCGGGCAGTTCCGCGACCTCCTCACGCGACCGTCCCTCGAGTTCCTCCCGGTCCGAGCGCTGACGGTCCGTCCAGTCGGAGCCGCTGACGCCGGGTTCGATGATGACACTCGGCTGGACGCCCCGGTACTTGCCCTCCTCGCGTTTGGCCCCGACGACTTCGGGGTCGAGGAGCCCGCCGTCGCGTTCGTCGTCGATGATCTCCTGGATTCGCTCGAGCGTCGCGGGGTAGTCCCCCGAGTCGTAGATGTTCTTCGAGGGGAGGGTGTAGGGCATCTGGTCGGGTTCGATCAGGTTCCGTCGGCGGAACTCGGTCGGGTCCATCCCGACCTCGCGGGCGGCCTCGTCGACGATCATCTCGAGGGCGTAAATGTGGGGATCGACGCCGAAGCCGCGGTAGGCGGTCTGGGAGGTCTTGTTCGTCAACGCGAGTTCGTACTCGTAGACGACGTCGTCGATCGCGTAGGAGTTGGTGACCACGGACAGCGGCTTCAAAACCTGGTTGACCGGGTACCGGGGGAACGCCCCGAAGTCGTCGACGAACCAGACGTCGAGCCCGCACATCGTCCCGTCGTCGTCGACGGCCATCCGCATCCGGTACTCGCGGTCCGAACAGTGCATATCGCCGCCCTGGAGGTTCTCGATCCGGTCCTCGACGAATTTGATCGGGCGATCGAGTTCCTTGCTCGCCATCGCGGCCAGACAGCAATAGCGGTGGATCGCGATCTTCGTCCCGTAGCTGCCGCCGACATCGGCGGGGACGTTCACCCGGACGTCGTCGGCGTCGTAGCCGAGGGTCTCGTAGATGGTGTCGTCGACGAGCGTGTGCAACTGGATGTTACAGTCGATATCGAACGAGTCGGTCTCGTCGTCGTAGGTCGCGACGACGCCCGCCGTCTCGAGTGGCACCCCGGAGATGCGTCCCCAGGAGTACTCGCCTTCGACGACGTGGTCGGCCTCCTCGAAGGTGGTCTCGGGGTCGCCGAACTCGATTCGCTCGCCGTCGATGACGTTCGTCCCGACGGATTCGTGGACGACGACCTCGTCTTCGCGTGCGGCCATCCCGTCGGCGACCGCCTCCTTGGTATCGTACTCGACATCGATCAGGTCTGCGGCGTCCTCGGCAACGTACCGGTTCGTCGCGAACACGGCGGCGACGGGTTCGCCGACGAACCGCGCGACGTCGCCGGCGAGCGACCACTCCTCGAGGGGTTCGACGCCGTCGTCGGTTTCGACCTCCGGGATGCCGGTCGGCATCGGGTTGTACTGTTCTTTGATGTCCTCGGCGGTGAGGACGAGTTCACACTCCGGATGGTCTTCGGCCTCGCTCGTGTCGATGTCGACGATTTCGGCGTGAGCGTGCATACTTCGCACGAGTGCCATATGGAGGCAGCTCTCCGGCGTGACGTCGTGGATATACTCGGCTTCACCGGTCAGGATGCGGTGGTCTTCGACCCGGGGGAGTCCCGTTCCGGTGAACGACTCGGACTCCGACTCGGCGTCGGCGTCCGTCTCGACGTTCGGTTCTGCGTCCGTCGGTTGCTGGGTCGACACGACTACTCACCTCCCTCCATTCGGTCGGCTGCACGTTCGACCGCCTCGTAGATGTTCTGATAGCCCGTACATCGGCAGATGTTGTCCGCCAGTCCCGTCTCGATCTCTTCGCGCGAGGGATCGGGATTCTCCTCGAGTAACTCCTTGGTCGCCATCACGAACCCGCTGGTACAGAACCCACACTGGAGGGCGTGGGTCTCGTGGAATGCCTCCTGAATCGGGTGCAGCGAGCCGTCCTCGGCGAGCCCCTCGACTGTCTCGATCTCCATGCCGTCCGCCTGAACCGCATAGGAGAGACAGCTCTTGACCGTCCGACCCTCCTGCTGGACGGTACACGCGCCACAGACTCCGTGTTCACAGCCGACGCGAACGCCGTGGAGTCCACACTCGTTGCGGAGGAAATCGGAGAGCTTGAGCCGCGGTTCGACCTCGGCGGTGACGGTCTCGCCGTTGACGGTCACGCTGATCTCTTCGGTAACGGGACCGTCGTAATCGCCTGTGCTATCCGTGCTCATGGAATACTAGTACGTTACTCGAGCGAGATATAAACGTTGTGCCGTACAGGGGTGGATCCGGTCGTCATCGAGAGGCAAGTCGAGGGCCAAACGGGGTACACTCAAGTAGGTCGCCGAGAGAGAGGTCATATGGTCGAATCGACAGTAGACCTTCGCGTGGTCAACGCACGAGTTGTCACGCCGGAGGGAACGTTGAGCGGCGGCGTTGCGGCTGACGACGGCACCATCGTCGGCGTCGGCACCGAATCGAACCTCCCCGACGCGGAACGCGAGATCGACGCCGAGGGCAACTACCTGATCCCCGGCTTCATCGATCCCCACGTTCACTGGGGACTCTCTCGGTACGAATACGAGTACCACGAAGGACTTGAGCACGACTTCGAGACCGAAACGCGGGGTGCGGTCCACGGCGGCGTGACGACGGTCGTCAACTTCCTCCTGCAGAAGGAGCCGTACGTGCCGGACATGGACTTCTTCAAGCGCGCAGGTGAGGAGAACTCCTACATCGACTTCGCCTACCACGCGATCGTCCACCAGGACCACCACGTCGAGGAGATCGAACAGCTGGCCGAAGAGGGGATCCGTTCGTACAAGATCTTCTTCAACTGGTACAAACACGCCTCGCCGGAACTCGGGATCGACCACTCCGATGCGGGTCGTACCTACAAGGTACTCGATAAGGTCTCGGAGATCCCGGACGGCGTCGTGATGTTCCACGCCGAAAACGAGGACCTCGCGATCGAACGGCGCACGGAACTCCAAGAAGAGGGCAGAAACGACCTCGAGGCCTGGAGTGAGGCCGCGCCGAACATCTGCGAGGCGATGCAGATCGAACAGATCGGCCAGCTCACCGAGTACACCGACTCGCGGGCGTACATCGTCCACATGAGTACGGGCGAGGGCGTCGACATCTGCGAGCGCTACCAGCAGAAGGGGGTCAACCTCCACGCGGAGACGCTCCCGGCGTTTCTCTCACACACCTACGAGCAGGAAGATCTTGGCGTCTGGGGGAAGATATCCCCGCCCCTGCGCGGCGAGGAGAGCAAGAAACGCCTCTGGGAGGGACTCAGGACGGGCGTCGTCGACTACATGGGAACCGACCACTGCCCGCACAAGATCGAGTTCAAGGAGAAAGACGAGGGCAAACACGGCGACATCTGGGACGCGATCCCCGGCGACAACAACGGCATCGAGTACTTCCTCCCTGTGATGATGAGCGAGGGCGTCAACAAGAATCGCATCAGCATGGAACGACTCGTCGAGGTCTGTGCCGAGAACAACGCCAAGCGCTGGGGACTGTACCCCCGCAAGGGCGCGCTCGTCGAAGGCTCGGACGCCGACATGGTGATCGTCGACCTAGAGAAGTCGGCGGTCGTCGACGACGACTTCTACCACACGATGGAACCGCGGTACTCGACGTTCCACGGCGAAGAGCTGACCGGATTGCCGACCCACACCATCGTCGGCGGCGAGACCGTCGTCGAGGATGGCGAACTCCAGACCGATCCGGGCGGACGCAACTACCTCCCGCGGGGCCCCGAGGGCGTTTCACTCGAGTAACCGATGTCCGAACTCGTCGGCGTCCTGCTCGCGGCCGGACTTGGAACCCGGTTCGAGGACGGGAACAAGCTGCTCGCCCCGGTTTGCCAGCGCGACGAGCCGATAGTGGTCCGCGCCGCGCGATCGTTTCCCGACGCCGTCGATCACGTCGTCGCGGTCGTCGGCCACGAGGCCGACGCCGTCCGCGAGGTCGTCTCGAGCGTCGTCGACGAGACGGTCCACAACCCGGATTACGAGCAGGGGCAGAGCACGTCGGTTCGCACGGGCGCGATAGCGGCACGCGAGCGCGACGCCGACGCCGCGGTCTTCCTTCCGGGCGATATGCCCACCGTCGATCTGCGAACGGTTCACCGGATCGTCGAGGCGTCACGCGAGGACGACGTCGACGCCGTCGTTCCGGTGTACGACGGCCGACGGGGGAATCCGGTGTTGTTCGACGCCAGCTGTTTCGACGACTTGGCTGATCTCTCCGGAGATACCGGCGGGCGAGCCCTGTTCGAGACCGTCGCGGTTCGACGACTTCCCGTTGAGGATCCGGGAATCCACGTCGACGTCGATACCGTCGACGACCTCGCGTCGCTCGAGTGCGAGTAGCGTCCCACAATACCGAACGGATTTGTTTTCTCCCGATTCGAGAATACTCGATTTGAGCGCGTGAGTTCGACGACAGTCAGACAATCGGCCACTTTTCTGGCACAATCCGACGATACCATCACCGACGTGGTGAACTCTCGGCAGTCGACGGTGTGACAAAGTGGATTAACGTTCCACGATGATGAACACTTATGAGTCTTGAACTCCTACAGTGTGGTATGACAACATCCAACTCGGCCGGGATACAGGCGGTCGATCGAGCGTTCGACATCGTGGAAGCGTTGAACGAACTCGACGGAGCGGGAGTCTCAGAGCTGGCCAGACACGTCGAGTTGCCGAAAAGCACCGTCCACAATCACCTGGACACGCTCGAGCGTGCGGAGTACGTCGTCCGTGAAAACGGAACGTATCGGACGGGTTTGAAGTTTCTCCAGATCAGTGAGACGGCACGCAATCAACACGCTCTCTACGAGGTCGGGCGCTCGGAGGTCGAGCATCTCGCGGAGAAGACCGGTGAGATTTCGGCACTGATGACCGAGGAACACGGTCGCGGCGTGTTCGTCTACCGAAGCCGCGGGTCGGAGGCCGCTCGGATCGACACCTGTATCGGGGATCGGGTGCCGATCCACTGTACAGCGCTCGGTAAGGCAATTCTCGCGTTTCTGCCGGACGATCGCCGTGCGGCGATTATCGACCAGCACGAACTTCCCGCCGTCAACCACAACACGATAACGGATCGCGGGAGACTCGAGGAGGAACTCGAGGCCGTTCGCGAACGCAAGATCGCGTACGACGACGAGGAGCGGTTGAACGGGTTACGGAGCGTCGCCGCCCCGATTCTCGATGGCACCGATTCGGTGATCGGATCGATCAGTGTCGCGGGGCCGACCCACCGGATGAAAGGCGAACGGTTCGAAACCGAGCTGCCAGAGACGGTGCTCGGAATCGCAAACGTCATCGAACTCAACATTCAGCACACGTGAGAGTCGTTCGGTGATGTGGAACGATAGCGTTTCGTTACTACTCGCGACTTCGGAGCCGTTCGCCACTGCACGACGACTCCGGTGGACGCCTCGAACGAACGGCTCTATTTACGTATGTATGAGTGTAATTTAAACTGTCACTCGAAAAATGGTTTGTGGTCGTACACCGGTACTCGAGGACGAGACACCGAGATCGGTTCACATCTAACGAAACATCGCATTCCTTAAATTCACACACTAAATCTTCTCGATGGTTCTTCTCTCCAGTTTGATCCACAAACACAACAGTATCATGATAAATAGGAATCTACTTCGCGAACTCACCGGGTAAATCGAAATATCAGTGTTAATAGATCGGTTCTGGTACAGACTCAACTACGGGACCTGCACCGTGCGTTCGTTCGGGTCGACAGAAGTATATAAGTCAAGATAATTATCATTCGGTGAAATATCGAAAATTTATAATGTATCGATTCCCGTGGACCGAGTACGAAACCGGTCGGCAGACGCCGGCCGATTGCGCCAGGTCCGACGAGCCTGCAACTCTTGAGTCCGACGGCGAGAATAATTGGTCGTGTCTCAAACTCGTCTAGAGTCGTAACTGACTCCTGTGGAAACAGGGTCACCTCTGGTATCCAGCCCGAAGTGACCCATGCACGCCACAATCGACGCGCAGTTCACAGTTAGTCTCGACCCAGACAAAACACTACCGCTCGCCACCGAATAATTGTCAATAGGTCCACCAGTCGGACGCGACGATATCGGAGAACTGCGCTCGACGGCGAGTTCCAACGTAGGTAGCGGTGAGCGTCCGCCTCGAGAGCGTCACGTGCCGTGTTCAGACGGGCTGGTGTGAGTCCGTTCCAGTGGGCCTGCGTCCCGTCGTGTATGGTCCCACCAGTCGGCGGCACAGATCCCGAACGTCACCACTGTCCGCCCAATAGGTCTGCATCCGTTCGTGGACGCCCCGCGTATGGCCCGCGAACCCCAACAGGTTCGCGACGATTTGAAGTAAGCAGAGCAGACGTCCGACGACGACGATCTGCGTCTGGGCTTGTCCCAGGCCTGCTTCAGTGGATCGTCCACAACCACGGTCAGGACGACCCTATCCACGAGATGGTTGTCGGATAGCGGATTGATACTAACCAACCAGTCTCTACTCGTCCGGGACCGACCACAGTGGACAGACTGCACCCGCTTGTACGAGCAGATTACGGCTGATACAGCCACCATACGGTCCCTGTCGCAGCAGGGAAATCTCCGAAATTCATCGCTACTAACTACGGCCTCTTTCCCGGAGCGATCCTGTGACTCGAGTGCATCATGCCAGTATCACGACGTTCGGCACTGAAGGCCGTCGGCGCCGTCGGTGGACTCACCGCAGCCAGCGGGACCGTACTCGCGGTGGGAGAACACGAAGACGACGAGCGAACGAAGGAAAAAGACGGCAAGTACGCGGACGACAAACCGGACGAGGCGGACGAACCGGTTGTACCCGAGGCCGCGGTCCGCGTCGCTCACTTCGCTCCGGACGCGCCGGCGGTCGACGTCTACATCGACGGCGACCGAGTGCTCTCGGCGTTCGCGTACGCCGACGTGTCACCGTACCTTGAGGTCGCACCCGGCGAGTACACGGTCACGATCACCGCGGCAGGCGATCCACAGGCGGTCGTCTTCGACGGGGACGTCGAGTTCGGAAGCGCGTTCTACACCGTCGCCGCTATCGGGGAACTCGGCGCGGACACGTTCCGCCCGGAGATCCTCGTCGACGCCGGATCGGCTCTGGTCCGAGTCGCACACTTCTCGCCCGACGCGCCGGCGGTCGACATCCTCGTCGATGGGGAGGTCCTGCTCGAGAACCTCGCCTTCGAGGAGTCGACCAACTACCTCGCGGTCCCTGCAGGCAGCTACGAACTGTCGATCACACCCGCTGGTAATCCGGAGACCGTCGTCGCCTCCTTCGACGCCGACGTCGACCCCCAGACGGCCTACACCGCGTACGCGATCGGCTACCTCGAGCCACCCGAGGAGTTCGAGGACCGTTCGTTCATCGTCCTGCCCACGGTCGACGGCGAATTCGGCGCAGGCGACTGACGACGATCGACGACCCGATGCGAGCGGGTAAAGTGCCTCGAACCCCTGGGGCCGGTAATGAGCGACACTCGAGGCCCGCTGCAGCCGGACCGACCCGACGTCGACCGACCCTTCGAGGTCGACGCCCCCTTCGACCCGGCCGGCGATCAGCCGGAAGCGATCGAGGAGCTCGCGGACGGCTTCCGGTCGGGACAGGGCGAACAGACCCTCCTCGGCGTCACCGGATCGGGAAAGACCAACACCGTCTCGTGGGTGATCGAGGAGGTCCAGAAGCCGACGCTTGTAATCGCTCACAACAAGACCCTCGCCGCCCAGCTGTACGAGGAGTTTCGCTCGCTGTTCCCCGACAACGCCGTCGAGTACTTCGTCTCCTACTACGACTACTACCAGCCCGAGGCGTACGTCGAACAGACCGACACCTACATCGACAAGGACGCCTCGATCAACGACGAGATCGACCGGCTCCGTCACTCCGCAACCCGTTCGCTGCTCACGCGCGAGGACGTCATCGTCGTCGCCTCCGTTTCGGCGATCTACGGCCTCGGTGACCCGCGAAACTACGTCGACATGTCGATGCGCCTCGAGATCGGCGAGGCGGTCGGCCGCGACGAGTTGTTGAAACGACTCGTCGACCTGAACTACGAGCGAAACGACGTCGACTTCACGCAGGGGACGTTCCGCGTTCGAGGAGATACGATCGAGATCTTCCCGATGTACGGCCGCTACGCCGTCCGCGTCGAACTCTGGGGCGACGAGATCGACCGTATGATCAAAGTCGACCCGCTCGAGGGAGAAGCCAAAGGCGAACAGCGCGCGGTGCTCGTCCACCCCGCCGAACACTACTCGATCCCCGAGTCGAAACTCGAGCGTGCGATGGCGGAGATCCGCGACGACCTCGACTCGCGCATCTCCTACTTCGAGCGCCAGGGCGATCTGATCGCCGCCCAGCGCATCGAGGAACGGACGACGTTCGACCTCGAGATGATGGCCGAGACCGGCTACTGTTCGGGGATCGAGAACTACTCGGTCTATCTCTCGGATCGGGAGTCGGGCGAAGCGCCGTACACCTTGCTCGATTACTTCCCCGAGGACTTCCTGACGGTCGTCGACGAGTCCCACGTCACCCTCCCGCAGGTTCGCGGCCAGTACGCCGGCGACAAGTCCCGGAAGGACTCGCTGGTCGAGAACGGCTTTCGGCTTCCCACCGCGTACGACAACCGCCCGCTCACCTTCGAGGAGTTCGAGGAGAAGACCAACCAGTTGCTGTACGTCTCGGCGACCCCCGGCGACTACGAGCGCGAGGAGTCGGGACGGATCGTCGAACAGATCGTTCGCCCGACTCACCTCGTCGACCCCGCGGTCGAGGTCTCGCCGGCGACCGGCCAGATCGACGACCTGCTCGATCGGATCGACGAACGGATCGACCGCGACGAGCGAACCCTCGTCACGACGCTTACGAAACGGATGGCCGAGGATCTCACGGAGTATCTCGAGGAGTCGGGCGTCGACGTCGAGTACATGCACGACGAGACCGACACGTTAGAGCGCCACGAGATCATCCGCTCGCTCCGGCTTGGCGAGATCGACGTCCTCGTCGGCATCAACCTGCTGCGGGAGGGACTGGACATCCCCGAGGTCTCGCTGGTCGCGATCCTCGACGCCGACCAGGAGGGCTTTCTGCGCAGCGAGACGACGCTCGTCCAGACGATGGGGCGGGCCGCCCGCAACGTCAACGGCGAGGTGGTGCTCTACGCCGACGATCCCTCGAGCGCGATGGAGTCGGCGATCGAGGAAACTCAACGCCGTCGCCAGATCCAGCGGGAGTACAACGAAGAACACGGCTACGAGCCGACGACGATCGAGAAGGAAGTCGGCGAGACGAACCTCCCCGGCTCGAAGACCGACACCTCGAGCGTCTCCGGGCGAGAGCTCGCGGACGAAGAGGAGGCCACCCGCTACGTCGCCGATCTGGAGGAACGGATGGAGGAAGCCGCGAGCAACCTCGAGTTCGAACTCGCCGCGGACATCCGGGATCGCATCCGGGAGCTCCGCGAGGAGTTCGACCTCGAAAGCGACGAGGAGGGAGTCGCCCCGCCGACCGAAGAGTTCTAACCGACGATCACGGACCGTCGACCGGTCGGGATCTCGCGGACAGATTTCGTCTGGAAAACGTCTCTCGGCTCGTGTCGTGTCCGTTAGCGAACTTCGTCGAGTTCGACGAACGACCCCAGATCGGCCGACAGCCAGGTGGTCAACCGCTTCTCCTCTGGACACTCCTGTGGAACGACCGTACACCGGTCGGGACGGCTCTCGTACCGGACGACGATCGCCTCGAGATCGATCGACGATCGGGAGTACTCCGCCGCAGTCTCCAGTCGCTCCCGAACGCTTCGGTCGTCGTAGCCGCTTGCTGGATCACTCATGTGGAATCGGGGTCGATGACACCGTATCAGGAACGGTTTCCCGACCTACAAAGTCACTGCTAGTTGGCCTATTGAGGCCTCTCGAGTGGTTCTAGTCGTTTCGTAGTCGTCGGGAACTGCCGGGTGGATAAAATCCCCGAGAGGTGACCGGAGTCGAGCAACGACGTCGACCGGTCGTGGATCGTTATAGCATTCGACATGGGACGTAGTTGGGAGTTGTACCCGGAACGGCTCCGGCCCGTTCGAACAGCCGGTCGCAATCGAGGACGAAGACTCGAGACGGGTGACGGTGGACGCTACTGAGTGTGGTCTTTCCGCCGTCGGCGATCGATTGTTGCTCGCCCAGTTTTCCGGCCGCGGGCCGACCGTCGGACCAGACTCGCGGTTCTCGGCGATCCACACGTCGCGACCCGATCACGGGAGACCTACCGGGTGTTCCACCGCACCGAACAGCGCCTTCGGACCGCGATCGACGACTGTAACGAACGGGACGTCGACCTCGTCGTGTTTCCCGGCGATCTCACGAAAGACGGAGAGCCGTGGAACTACGACCGCGTCGACGTTTTGCTCGAGGAACTCGAGCGGCCGTTCGTGGCGACCCCCGGCAATCACGACCTCCAGAAACGCCAGGACGAACACGACTGTCCGTCGCCGTCTGCGTTCGCCGATCGGTACGCCTCTGGGTCGTTGCCGGGGCGCTACGAGATGGACGAAATCGACCTCTTCGTACTGAACAGCGCGTCGGGACCCGACGGCGCGTACACGGACACACACCGAGGGCTCGTCTCGGGCGACCAGATCGAGTGGCTCGACGAGGAACTCGAGGGGACGACGGCCCCGATCGTCTGCTGTCATCACAACCCGATGCCGATCGTGAACGACCCGCTGTGCCAGAGCCAACCCTGGCGGACGTTCACCATCCGTCGACGGGAGCGGTTCCGGTCGGTCCTCGAGAAACACGACGGTGGGCTGGTGCTCTCCGGACACCACCACCTCCCGGCGGTGGTCCGTCACGGCGAGACGAGACAGCTCATCGCCCCCGCGCTCGCGTCGTATCCGCAGGCGTACTGTCTCCTCGAAATCGACGAGGACGGGACGTCGGTCTGGCTGGTTTCGGTCGCGGGCGAGGCAGGTCGATCGGAGGCCTACGAGCTGGCCGAAGCGGGGCCGACGTTTCGGCGGACGCTCCTCGGCATCACCGAAAACGCACTCGAGGACTCGCCGTTGCTCTCGGAACCGCCGCTGATCGTCGGCTCACCCTCGGCCGAGGCGGCGAAACCGGTCCGATAACCCGCGAGTAGCGATCGGTCGGCGGGAGGATACGAAGCGATCACGGAGAAAACCGAGAGTCGAGCGACGCTACATCAGGTAGAACAGCGGGAAGAGGATGACCCAGACGATGTCGACGAAGTGCCAATAGAGCCCGAAGAACTCGACGGGTCGGTGATCCTCGAGGTAGGCGTCGACGCGGACGATTCGGACGAGCATGAACACGGCGATACTCATGCCGATGATCACGTGTAAGGCGTGGAGCCCGGTCGTCACGTAGTAGATCGAGTACTCGATGCCGGTCCACCAGTACTCGCCTTGCTGGAACTTGACGTTGTACTCGAACGCTTTGACGCTCATGAACACGAACCCGAGTGCGAGCGTCGCGCCGAGGGCACCGATCAGTCCGCGCTTGTTCCGGCGTTCTGCAAACACCAACGCGAGGACGACCGTGAAACTCGAGGTGATCAGGACGTAGGTGTTGAGCAGACCCGGCCAGGCGGCGAAGGGGACGGTCGTCCAGTCCCCCCAGCCGGCGTGGAGACGCAAGAAGACGTACGAGCCGATCACCGCACCGAAGAGGACGACGTCGGAGGCGAGAAACACCCAGACGCCCATCTTGATGTCGTCGACGCCGTCGAACGGCCAGCGTTCGGCGATCGCGAGTTCGGGAACGACGAACCGCTCCCTGCCGAACTGGATCGCCGTCGCCGCGAAGATCGCGAATCCGGCGACCGCGAGCACGGGGTAGACGATCGAGGGATCGGGCGTCCCGACCACGCTGTGTCCGCGGGCGGCGGCGAAGCGTTCGACGTACGGGGCGATCCCGGAGAGTCCGAGCAAGAAGACGAACAGCCCGAACGCGATCCCGAGCGGCCAGATGCTCGCGTGATCCGCGTGTTCCGTGTCGACGGCGCTCGCTGGTTCGGCCCCGGTCGTCCCGCCGTCCGGAACGCCGGCTCGTTCGTCGACGAACTCGAGGCGTCCCGTTTCGTAGCTGGGTCGGCCGTCCCAGTTCTCGAGTGGCGGCGGAGATCCGGTCGCCCACTCGGCCGTCCGCGAGTACTCCCACGGGTTGTCGGGGGCGGTCGGGCCCGCGAGGAGGCTCTTTCCGAGCGCGTAGAACATGATCAGAAACGACGCGCCGAAGACGAACGCGCCGACGGTCGAAGCCTGATGGTAGACCGTCAACCCGGGGTTGAAGTGAAAGACGCGTCGCGGCGTCTCCCAGGCGAGAAACTGCGGGAAGTAAAGCAGGTTGAAGCCGACGAAATAGACGGCGAAGTGAAGCTTTCCGAGCGCCTCCGAATACATCTTGCCGGTGATCTTCGGCCACCAGTAGTAGATGCCGCCGACCAACGCGGTCACGCCGGCGGCCATCACGTAGTGAAAGTGGGCGACGACCCAGTAGGTGCCCCGAAACTCGTAATCCAGGACGACCGCACCGAGGAACACCCCGGTGATGCCGCCGAGGATGAACAGGACGAGCGCCCCGAGATTAAAGAGAAACGGCGTCGTAAACCGCACCCGGCCTTTGACCATCGTGTAGATCAACGCGAAGACCATCAGGTCGAAGGGTAACGAGATCCCGATCGTCGTCGCCATCATCAACGTCTTGATCTCCAAGTTGATCGTCGTCAGGAACATGTGGTGCATCCAGACCAGAAACGACTGGATGGCGACGAGCACCATCGAGATGATGACCCACTTGCGCCCGACCAGCCGTCGACCAGTAAACGTCTGGAACGTCTCGAACATGATCCCCAACGCGGGGAAGAAGACGATATACACCTCCGGATGACCGAAGAACCAGAATAGGTGCGCCCACAACAGACTCGAGCCCTGATCGGTCGAAAAGTACTGGGTGAGGAGAACTCGATCCGATCCCAACATCAACAACGCGGCGAGCAAGGTCGCGAACGCGAACAGCATCATCCAGATCGTCAGCAGGATCGACCAGGTGAAAAGCGGCATATTCCACAGCCCCATCCCCTCCGCCCGGTGGCGGTGGATCGTCACGAGAAAGTTCACGGAACCGACCGTCACGGAGGCGACGAACAGGATCAACGCGAGCACCGTCGCGGTGCCGCCGGTCGTCGCTTCCATCGCCGGGGTGTACATCGGCACGTTGAGCGGTGCATACATCGTCCAACCGCCCGCGTAGGTCCCGCCCTGGAAGAACGAGAAGACGACCAGCAAAAGCGAAAAGAGGTACAGCCAGTAGCTCAGCGCGTTCATCCGCGGGAACGCGAGGTCTTTCGCACCGATCTGCAACGGAACGAGGTAGTTCGCCAGCGCGAGTCCGAGCGGCGAGATGAACCAGAAGATCATGAGCAACCCGTGTGCGGACACCGACTGGTTGTACGTATCGCCCGTGAGTAGTCCCGTTCCACCTGGACCCCACAGTTGCGTTCGGAAGAGAAGCGCGAGGACGCCGGCGAGTAAAAACGTGAACATCGCCGTCACGAGGTACAACACCCCGATGTCCTTGTGGTTCGTCGTGACGAGCCACCGTTTGACCGACGTCACGGGCGGAAGGTCGCTCATGTCACCCAGGCGTACGTCGACGGTGCACGAAGAAGCGCAACCTGCACTGGCAACGTCCTTGTCGAGGTGGGCTCCCCTCGAGTTCGGAACGGTGGTTCGAGTCGATCAGCAGAGATCACTTCGAGAGTGACTCGACGAGCCGTCGTGGCAACCCGACGATCAGCTCTCGAAGCCCCATCGGCTCCTCGTCCGCCCGGAGCCGTGCTCGCGTCCGCTGGCTGAACAGTTCGACCGAGATGATCAACAGGAAGATACAGAGCAGCGTCGCCATCGCGTTGGTGAACTGGAACAACCCCTGCTGGACGTCGAGGATCTGGCCGAGGCCGCCGGCGCCGATGACGCCGAGCGAGACGGCGATGCGGACGTTGATCTCGAAGATGTAGAGCGTCCAGGCGATGTACGGCGTCGTCACCTGACTCAGCATCCCGAACGTGATCGTCTGCGGGCGGTTCGCGCCCGTCGTCTCCATCGCCTCGATCGGACCGTCGGAAATCTCCTCGAGTTCGTCCGTAAAGAGCCGTCCGAGGTTGCCGATCGTGTCGATCGCGATCGCGAGCGTCGCCGCGGCCGGACCGAGGCCCGCGAGAGGGATCAATATCAACGCCCAGACGAGCGCCGGAATCGAGCGGATCGCCGACATCGTCCCGCGGAAGACGAAGTTGAGCGGAAACGGCGTCACGCGCTCGGAGCCGAGGACGCCAAACAGCAACGCGAGGGGGAAGCCGAGTATCGTCCCAGCGAGTCCCATTGCGAGGGTGATCCCGGCCTGTCCGAACACCGAAAACACGCCGAGTTCGTCGACGAAGAACGCGACCGGATCGGCGATGAGGAGCCGGCCGACGTCGGGATCGAACAGGAGCTGTCGCTCCGAGATGAACGCCCAGTACTGGGAGAGGTCGAGGAAGGGAATCACGCCGAAATACAGCGTGAGCGGGAAGAAATCCCGATCGCTCCGGGGAGGACAATTTTTACCGACTCCGAGAGCCTTCGACCGTCGATTCCACGGTCGCGTCCGCGATCGCGAGACCGTGTTCGGTCGTCTGTCGGAGCCGCTGGATTACCGTTCCGTACAGGTAGCCCTCCGGGACGTCCCGCTCGGCCAGCCGGTCGTCGAACGTTGCGATTCGATCGCGTGCGGTCGCGGCCGCCTCGATGACTCGAGCCTGCTCTCCGTCGAAAGCGTGTTCGACCACGGAACGGGTCTGTGCGCCGATCGCCTCGATCTCTGGCGCGAACTCGTCGTCCGCGGGGCCGGAGCGTTTCGTCGCCGCCGCCGCAATCTCCGTGGCGTCGTCGGCGATCCGCTCGAGTTCGTCGGCGACCCGGTACTCGCGAAACGCAGACGTCCGGTCCGTCTCGAGGTGGTTGATCTCACGAACGTCCTCCAGGCCGCGATAGACGCCCCGGCTGACGAACGCGAACAGTCTGTCGACGTCGTCGTCGCGATCGATCACTCGCCGGGCGAGGTCGGCGTCGCCGCGACAGAGGCTCTCGATCGCGTCCTCGTACATCTCGAGCGTGAGCTGGCGAATCTGTGCGAGGGTCTGGGGGAGCGATACCTCGCTGGCGTCGAGGACGTTCGTCACCGTCATCGTCTCGTCGGTAGCGGTCTGAATCGCGACGCCGACGAGGCGGCCGATCGAGCGCTCGAGCCGCCGGCGTGAGTCGGGCTCGAGATGCTCGAGACCGGTGATCGTAATCCGATCACAGCCCTCGACGTAGGCGACTTCGACCCGCCGTCGAACGGTTTCGCCGTCGAGATCGGCGGCGTCGACGGTGACTGGCTGGGTGCGACCCGTGACCGTCTCGGCCGCCGCGATCAGTCGATCCTCGTGGGGGTAGAGATACATCGACGCTCCGGATTCGAGGTCCTGGGCCCGCGCCCACTCTTTTGGCAACGAGACGACGAACGTCGAGTTTCCGGCGAGCTGTACCTTCCGCTCGACCGGCTCGTACTCGGCTGGGTGCTCTCCGTTGCTCATCAGTCGTTCGAACCGCCGGTGTGTTCGGCCGTCATCGGTCGATCAACTCGTCGTTTTCGATCATCAGTAGATCAGTTCGTCGTCGTTCTCGACCATGTACAGCGTTCGAGCGGCGATATTCACCGCGTGGTCGCCCACTCGCTCGAGATCGCGAATCGTCAACAGCATTCGCGAAACTTCCTCGAGGAGGTCGTCGTTGACGACATCAGTTTCGACGAGGTCGCGGGCGACGATACGACTCGCACGACCACAGAGTTCGTCGATCTCGTCGTCGGTTGCGGCGATCCCGTAGGTGGCGTCGGCATCGTTCGTCGCGTACGCCCGCATGGCGTCTTCGACCAGCAACACGATTTCGGTGCCGATGTGGACGACGTCGATATCGGGGTAGCGTTCCCGGTCGCCTCGCTTCGCGTACTCGGCTAAGTTGACCGCGAGGTCGGCGATTCGCTCGAGGTCGGTGATGATCTTGAACGACGAGGCGATAAACCGGAGGTCGCCTGCGACCGGCTGTTGGAGCGCAAAGAGGTCGATACAGTCGCCTTCGAGGTCGAGATACAGTTCGTTTACTTCGTGATCACCCGCGATCACGCGATTCGCGAGCGCGGCGTCGGTCGTCTCGTAGGCCTCGAGCGCCCGGCGCAGACGCTGACAGACGACGTCGCTCATCTCGAGGACGTCCTCGCGGAGTTGCTCCAGTTGTTCTTGGTACTCGATTCGCGCCATGGATCAGCCGAACTTGCCGGTGATGTAGTCTTCGACGCGGTCGTCGGCCGGGTCCTCGAAGATGCTCGCAGTGTCGTCGAATTCGACGAGTTCGCCGCCGGTGAGAAAGACCGCCGTCTTATCGGAGATACGGGCGGCCTGTTGCATGTTGTGGGTGACGATGACGACCGTGTACTCCTCGACGAGTTCGTCGATCAGATCCTCGATCTTCGACGCTGCGACGGGGTCGAGCGCGCTCGTCGGCTCGTCCATCAGGATGACCTCGGGGTCGGTCGCGATCGCCCGCGCGATACAGAGACGCTGTTGTTGGCCACCTGAGAGGTCGAGTCCGCTCGAGTCGAGTTTTCCCTCAACTTCGTCCCAGAGGGCCGCGCCACGCAAGGCCTGTTCGACGGCGTCGTCGAGGTCGACGTCGTCGACCGTCCCCTGCACGCGAAGCCCGTAGGCGACGTTGTCGTAGATCGACTTGGGAAACGGGTTCGGTTTCTGGAACACCTGTCCGATCTTTCGCCGAAGCGCGACCGGATCGACGTCGTCGTCGTAGACGTTCTTCCCGTGGAAAGATAGCTCACCGTCGACGCGACAGGCGTCGATCTGGTCGTTCATCCGGTTGATCGACCGCAGGAACGTCGACTTCCCACAGCCCGACGGGCCGATCATCGCGGTCACCTTGTGCTCGGGAATCTCGATCGAGACGTCGGTAAGCGCTTGATCCTGGCCGTAGTAGACGTCGAGGCTTCTGGCCTCGAGAACGGTCTCGTCGGGCCGGTCGGCACGCGTCGTGTTCTCGGTCTGTACGTCGGTCGTGATCAGCGATTGTTCTTCTGTCGACATGTTAAATCTCCGTCTCGTACCGGTGGCGGATGTAGATCGCGATCAGGTTCATCACGAACAGGAACGAGAGCAGTACCACGATCCCGGTCGCAGCGAGGTGGATGAAGTGCTGGCTCGGTTCGTTCGCCCAGTTGTAGATCTGGGTCGGCATCGCGCTGAATCGATCGAACGGTCCCCTGGGCATCCGGTTGATGAAGATCGCGCCGACCATGATCAGCGGAGCGGTTTCACCGATCGCGCGGGCAAGCGCGAGGATGGTTCCGGTCATGATGCCGGGCATCGCCGCCGGGAGCACGACGTTCCGGATCGTCTGCCACTGGGTCGCGCCAGTTGCCAGCGAGCCGTTCCTGACGCCGTCTGGGACCGCGCGCAGTGCCTCCTGTGCGGAGACGATGATGATCGGCATGACGAGCAAGCCAAGCGCGATCGCCCCGGCCAGCAGGATCGGTCCCATCCCGATTCCGTTGACGAACGCCGCCAGACCGAGCAGTCCGTAGACGATCGAAGGGACTCCCGCGAGGTTCGCCAGATTCGCCTCGATGAGTCGCGTGATGCGATTGTCCGGCGCGTACTCCTCTAAGTAGATCGCGGAGCCAACGCCGACGAAAAACGACAGGATGGTCACGAGGACCATCAACATGATCGACGCGACGATCGCACCCCTGAAGCCGGACAGTTCCTCGCGTCGGGAGCCGTCTCGAGTGAAGAAGTCGACGAGGTTGATGTTGTACTCGGTCAGTCCGACGTAAAAGTCGGTGGCGACGTCGAACAACAACAGTGCCAGCATGAGGACGCCGAACATCGACGCCGCGAAGATGAGTCCGAGGAAGATTCGATTCTTCCGGTGTTCCCACCCGAGGTCGATGTCGGCGAACAGGTCGTGATCAGTTTCGGAACTCATCGGTACTCCTCCTGGAAGCGGCGTTTGAACCAGTCGTTGAGCAGGTTCATGCTCAGGGTCATGACGAACAACAGCAGGCCGACGGCGAACAGCGACTGGTACTCGACGGTCCCCACCGCGGTCGTCCCGCGGGCCATCTTCACCATGTACGCCGTCATCGTCATGATCTCGGCGAACGGGTTGGCCGTGATCTGGGGTTGCATCCCGGCGGCGAGCGTGACCGCCATCGTCTCACCGATCGCCCGGGAGATGGCGAGGATGTACGACGCGAAGACGCCCGAAATCGATGCCGGGAGGACGATTCTCGTCGAGACGTCGAACTTCGTCGCGCCGAGGGCGTACGCACCGTTTCTGAGATCGTCCGGCACGGCCGACATGGCGTCCTCGCTGATCGAGGAGACCATCGGAATCGTCATGATACCCACGACGAGCATTCCCGAGAGCAGGCTGTACCGGCCCATGTTGATGCCGAACACCGTCTCGGCGATCGGTGCGACGATCACCGGGTTGATAAAGGCGATCGCGAAGTAGCCGTAGACGATCGTCGGAATCCCGGCGAGGATCTCGAGCGTCGGCTTGAGCTTCGAACGGACGCCCTCGGAGGCGTACTCCGAGAGGTAGATCGCGGTCGCCGTCCCGATCGGAACCGAGACGAACGCGGCCCCGATCGTGATCGCGAGGGTCCCGAAGACGACCGGGAGGACCCCGTGACCGGGCGTCGCGTGATCGGGTGCCCACCGTGTGCCGGTGAAGAACTCGGTGAACGTCACCGTTCGTTCGACGCTTGCCCCCAACAACATCTCGGTGAATTTCGCGCCGAAGAAGTAACTCGCCGCGTTGTCGATCAACACGAAAAAAATCGCGAGCGTGGTCAGGACCGTAATCGCAGCACAGACGAACAGGATGCGACGGGCTCGACGGTCGGCCGCGTTGTCTGTCTGGACGGGTCCGTCGCCGCTGATCCCGGGACCTGACCCGTGGTGTGATTCGGTACTCATTGGTTACTTCGAGGGTTATGCGCGCTGGACAGTCAGATCGTCAGGCGAGGCACCGGCCTCCTCGAGCCACTCGTCGATCTTCTCGTGGTTCTCCTCAGTCACGGCGTCCGGGGCAGCGTAGAACCCCTCGTCGCGGGCGAACTGCTGGGCGTCGTTGGTGTAGAACCGTGCGAACGAGCCGATGAGGTCCGTTCGCTCCTCGAGGCTCGCGATGTTGACGAACGCGAACAGCGGGCGGGCAAGTGGCGAGTACAGCCCCTCCTCGATGTTTTCCTGGGTGGGGAGGTAGAAGTCGCCGTCGGCGTCGCTCTCGACCGGAACGGCCTCGATCGGTTGATCGTCCTCGATATCGCGGAGGTACCCCAGTCCGCCCCAGCCGAAGCCGTGTTCGTTGTCGGCGACTGCGGCCATGATCTCGTTGGTCTGGCTGGTCGCGGAGTAGTCGTCGCGAACGTTGCCGATCTCGCCGTTGATCTCGCGCGTGAAGTAGTCGAAGGTCCCGGACGCGCTGTCGCGGGCGTGCAGTTGCATCTCCTCGTCGGGCCACTCGTCGCGAACGTCACTCCAGAGGTTGACTTCGCCGGTCGCTTCGAACTCCCAGACCGTCTGGAGTTCGTCGAGCGTAATGTTGTCGACCCAGTCGTTCGCGGAGTTCTTGACGACCGAAAGGCCGTCGAGGCCGACCTCGAGGAAGCCGTAGTTGACGTCGTTTTCCTCACAGAGATCGATCTCCTCCTCGGTGATCATCCGACTCGCACTCTGGACATCGGAGTTAGCGCGGCAGAACTCCTGGAAGCCCGCACCAGTCCCCTCCGGCGCGACGTCGACGAGGACGTCCGGGAACTCGTTCGAGAAGTTCTCGCCGGCCCACGAGGTGATCGGGGCGACGGTATTGGATCCGGACGCGTCGATGGTACCCGAGAGATCACCACCCCCGTTTCCGCCACCATTTCCGCCGCCGTTTCCACCGCCGTTGCCGCCGCTTCCGCCGTCGTCACTACTACAGCCAGCGACGCCGATGATCCCCGCCGTCGCGCCGATAGCCACGAAGTTACGCCGCGATACCCCACTGAAACCGGTTCGACCGGACTGATTGTCCGTCATCAGATAGACGACGATCGGAGACGAACAAGTAGCCTTCTAATATCTATATAGCCGATTACCACCCATCACATTGATCTATGTATCGGACAGTATTTTCCGACTACCGATCGGACTCACCACACCGAAATCAGCAGCAAGGAGCCGGGCGTCCTCGAGATCGAACACGGACCACTCGTCATCCGGATCGTCGGATCCAGCGACCGGCACAACTACGATCCGCCTCTGCAGTCGCATCGGGAATACGTACAGTAGTCCGTATCAACGAACCGTTTCGCTACGAACGTACGGATGTTCACCGTAGAGACCAAATCTCTATATATTACGATATACGTAAACATTTGCCAATATAAACATACCTTGAGACGGGTTTCCGTACCGAATTCGATAGAGATTTGGGAGATGTAAACGGCACGTTCCCAACCCACTCTATAGATACAGGTGGATTTATATTCTGGCCATAGAAAACGCGCAGTATGGAGACCCGAAAGGTCCAGGTGACGGGTGGGTCGACGTACACCGTCTCGCTCCCGAAAACGTGGGCGACGGAAAACGACGTCAGTAGCGGAACCGCCGTCGAAATCTATACGGAGGACGACACGCTGCTCGTGACGCCACAGAGCGACGAAACCAATCAGGAAGGAACGCTCGACGTCTCGAGTCTCGAGGACGAACAGCTGATCCGGGCCGTGATGACGATGTACGTCGGCGGATTCGACGTCATCACGCTCGAGGCGGGGCGTATCACGACCGACCAGCGTCGGGCGATCCGGAGTGCGATCCAGGGGTTGATCGGCGTCGAAATCGTCGAAGAAGGCTCGGATCGCGTCGTCGTCCAGGACTTGCTCGACTCCTCGGAGCTGTCGATCGTCAACGCCGTCACCCGGATGCGACTCATCGCGGCGTCGATGCTCGAGGACGCGGTGACCGTGCTCGTCGAGAACGACGACGACGTCGCCCGCGACGTTACCGAACGCGACGACGACGTCGATCGGCTCTGGCTGGTCGTCTCCCGGATCTTCCGCGCGACGCTTCGTTCCCCCCGCGCGGCCGAGGAACTCGGCGTCCACCGCGAGGACTGTTTCGAGTACCACTCGAGTGCTCGCCAACTCGAGCGGATCGCCGATCACGCCGTCAAGATCGCCCAGCTTGCGCGCAAGCTCGAGGACATTCCCGAGGACGTTGCCGACGCGCTGCTCGCCCTCCACGCGGACGTCGCGACCGTCGTCGAGAAGTCGATGGACGCGCTGTTCGCCGACGACGCCGAACGGGCGACCGACCTCGGACACGACGCCCTCGAGTCCGTCCTCGAGATCGACGAACACACCAGACGTATCGACGATCTGTTGCGTAATCTCGATCCGGTTCAGGCGCAGTCGCTCGGGCTCGTCCTCGATTCGCTCTCCCGGAGCGCCGACTACGGCGGCAACGTGGCCGAAACGGCGCTGCAAAGGGCCGCGCCCCGTCCGTAGGCTCGCTCACTCGACGTCAATCACGGTCGGTCCACCCCGGTAATCTCGAACCGCGCGCCGCCGTCTTCCCCCTCGAGCACGGCGACAGTCCACCCGTGGCCGGTGGCGATCTCCTCGACGATCCGCAATCCCAGCCCGATGCCCTCCTCGCTCGTCGTGTACCCGCGTTCGAACACGCGATCGCGCTCGGCAGGCGGGATTCCGGGGCCGTCGTCCTCGAGGAAGAACCCGTCGCCAAGCGGGCCGACGGTGACGGTGACCGCCGGACCGTCTCCCTGTCCGTCGGAGTCGACGCCGTGTTCGAGGCTGTTTCGAAAGAGGTTCTCGAACAGCTGTCGACTTCGGCCCGGATCCGCGAGAAACTGCTCGTCGTCGACGACCTCGAGCGAGCCGTCGCCGGAATCGACGGTCTGCCACGAGTCGACCGCGAGTTCCGACAGCGAGACCGGTTCGAGCGAACCGACCACACTCCCGGCACGCGCTAGGGCGAGCGTTTCGTCGATCAACTGCTCGATCTGTTCGTGAGCCTCGTCGAGATCGTCGAGAAACGGACTCGAACAGTCTTCGCGGACGAGTTCTCCGTACCCCATCGCCGCGGTTAGCGGATTCCGAAGGTCGTGCGAGAGGACGCTCGCGAACTCCTCTAACCGATCGCGTTCGCGCTCGAGGCGGTCGTACGCCGTCCGTCGGTCGGTGACGTCGTTCTGGAAGCCGACGAAGTGAGTGACCGTTCCGTCCGCGTCGCGGATGGGGGCGATCGTCACTTCGTTGTGGAACGTGGTCCCGTCTTTGCGGTAGTTCGTGAGTTCGACCGCCACTGGCTCTTCTGCGTCGACGGCTTCGCGCATCGCGGCGACCGGCTCCGGATTCGTCCCCTCGCCCTGGAGAAACCGACAGTTCCGTCCGAGAATCTCCTCGTGTGAGTAGCCAGTCAACCGCTCGAACGCGTCGTTGACGTAGACGATCGGGTTGTCCTCGAGAGAGGGGTCGGTAATGCTCATCCCGACCGGAGCAGCGTCGAACGCGGCGTCTTTGAGTTCGACCTCTCGTTCCCACGTCACCGCCGCGCTCGCGTCGTGGACGTCGACGACGAGTGCCCCAACGGCGCCGTCGATCGTCACCGGCTGAGCGACCGCTTCGACGAAGACGTGCTCGGTTACGAGTGACTCGGTCGTTTCCTCACCGGTGACCGGTTCGCCACTCTCCGAAGAGTACTCGAAGGAGATGGTCGTCCGGCGACCCGCTGTCGCTCGCTCGAGCCACTCCGCGAGATCGGGTGTGGCCGCTTCGAATGCCCGCGGCCACGGAAGCTCCCAGTAGCGGTGGCCGACGAGATCGTCCGTTTCGACCCCGACGAACGTACTCAGTCGCCGGTTCGCTCGTCTGACGGTTCCGTCCGGGTCGAGCACGGCGATCAGTCGATGGGGGTCGTCGAACGTCGTCTCGAACAGTGCGCGGGATCGCTCGAGTGCCCGTCGCCTGCGATTGCTCTCGACGGCGTTGCGGACGTGATTCGCCAGGACGTCGTACTGGTGTTTGCCCGTCTCCTTCCGAAGGTAGTCTGTGACACCGGCAGAGATCGCCTCACTCGCGATCTCTTCGGATCCCTTGCCGGTAAAAAGGATGAACGGAATCTCGCCGAAGGAGTCGCGAACCGCCTGGAGGAACTCGAGGCCGTTCATCTCCGGCATGTCGTAGTCGCTGACGACGCAGTCGAATCGGTCGGTTTCGAGTCGCTCGAGCGCGGCAGCGGCCCGGTGTTCGATTCGAACGTCGAACTCGTGGTGGCGACGCTCGAGAGACGCCTGCGTTAGTCTCGCGGAAGATGGGTCGTCGTCGACACAGAGAACGTCGACGTTCTCGAGTGGATCGACACACGATCGACCGCCGGTCGACGGAGCCATACGGAACGTACAGCGCTGACCCCATTAGAAGGTAACCCCGTTCGTCGACGCTGAGGCGTCGTGGCTCTCGTTTCTCACCGGCGAACTCTCCCGTCGCTCACCGGAGAACTCGTCTCGAGAACGGCGGCTCGGGAAAATCCCTCGTCACACGGGGCTCGGTGGGGGTAACTCCTCGTCACTGCCGCCACCTCGAGATACCGCGCCGAGGGATTTCGATCTGTCGTTTCGATCCCCGGACCCGATTCGCCGCGTCGCCAGCGTCGTCTCACCGGCTGGCAGCGTCGCCCGTGCCCGCTCTCCAGTCCTCGAGGCCGCGCAACTCCGCCGTGACTTCGCTTACCGCTGCGGGCTCGAGTCGCCCCCGTTCGGTGACGATCTCGCTCACGCAGCCTGGCGGCGTCACGTCGAACGTTGGATTGAGGACGTCGACGGCCGCGTCACCGTCGTACACTGCCGTCCGACCACCCGACTCGAGGTTGACCTCCTCGCGGGTCGAGACTTTGTCGCTCGCGGCGACGACGGTCACGGGAACGGACTCACGTGCGGCGGCGGTCGCGAGCGCTCGCGTCCCAGTCTTGTTCACGACCGAACCGTCGGGCAGGATCGTGTCCGCGCCGACGACGACGCGATCGATCGACTCGGTGGCGAGGACGGACGCGGTGGCCGCGTCGGTGTGGACCGTCACCGGACAATCGACCGCCGGATCGGCCGCCAGCGTCTCGGCGACGGCGACGCCCTCGCGTGCCGGTCGCGATTCCGCGACGAACACCCGCGTGGGTGACCCCGCACGGAGGGCCTCGAGCACCGTTCCCGAGCGCGAAAGCGTCGCGACCCGTCCCTCGATGCGTTCGCCCGCGGTCGCCGCGGCGTTCGCGTCCGCCGCGAGCGCGCGGTCGATCGCCCCACGCGTCGTCTCGAGAACCGCCGTTGCGTCCCGTCGACCCGAGCCGTCGGTTCCGTCGTCGGAGCCGTCGGAATTGCTCCCAGCGGCGTCGGTGGCGTCGATCCCCGCCGCGGTCGCCATCGCGCGGTTCACCCTGTTTCGAAGGACCGCCATCGCGGGACGGGCCTCGAGCAGTCTGGTCGCCAGTTCGGCGAGTTCGTCCCACTCCTCGTCCGGTTCCG
This sequence comes from Natrialba sp. INN-245, assembly GCF_009807105.1. Classification (NCBI taxonomy): domain Archaea; kingdom Methanobacteriati; phylum Methanobacteriota; class Halobacteria; order Halobacteriales; family Natrialbaceae; genus Natrialba; species Natrialba sp. INN-245. The sequence continues at coordinate 121,990 of NZ_WUBV01000008.1, forward strand.
TGCCGAACGCCTCCCGCTCGGCGACGAGCAATCCCGCCCGATCGCGAAGTACCTCGAGTGCGCGGATCGAGAGGAACGCCGCGCCGTGGTCGTCGTCGGCGGCGATCGATCGAACCGTCGGTGCGACGCGCTCGTAGGCCGTCCAGAGCTTCGGCACCGTCTCGAGGTCGTGGCCAGAGTCTCCGGCGGTGGCACGTACAGCGGCTTCGGAGTCCTCTGCGGTGGCACTCACACCGGTTTCGGCGTCGACCGCGACGATCTCGGTCGGATCGGTCCACGCGAACTCGTCGTGTTCCTCGCTGAGTTCGATCTCGCGGGAGTCCCCCGTCAGATCGAACAGATACGGGTGGACGACCCACTCTCGGCTCGGCTCGAGGTCGTCGTCTACAACCTGGACCGGCCGACCCGACCGGACGAACGTGATATCGTCGTCCTCGAGGCCGGTCTCCTCGCAGATCTCGACGCGAACCTGCCCGTCGGGATCCCCTTCGGCGAAGCCGGAGACGCCGCCCCACAGTCCCGTGTAGGTACCGACGGCGTCGCTTCGGCACAACAGCAACACCTCGCCACGGTCCCGAAGGAACGCGGTGACGACGTGGCTCGCTCCCACCCCGTCGTCTTCGCCGCCCCCGCCGGCGCATTCACCGTCTTGGTCCCTGCTCGCACGCGTCGGATCGCGCTCGCTCATACGTCGGTCGACGGCGGCCGCCGGGGAATCGCTTTCGGGAGTCGCCGTCGTACCGCCGCGTATGACGCGAGTGGCGATCCTCGGAGACACGCACGTGCCGTCTCGAGCGACCGGGCTCCCCGACTGGGTGGCCGAGGAGGTTCGAACGGCCGGTCGGACGATCCACACCGGCGATTTCGACTCGCGGGAGGCGTACGATCGGATCGCTACGCTCGCAGATGGAAACCTAACCTGTGTGCGTGGAAACATGGATCCCTCGACGCTCGAGTTACCGCGAACCGACACGCTCGTCCTCGAGGACGTCACCGTCGTCGTCACTCACGGAACGGGATCGCCGGGCGGCTGGCACCGGCGGGTGGTCGAGACCGCACGCGACGAGGTCGACGCCGGCGAAAACGCCGTCGTCGTCGCGGGCCACACCCACGAGGTCGTCGACACGGCTCGGGACGGGATCCGGGTGCTCAACCCGGGTAGTGCGACCGCGGCCAGCCCTGCCACACACGAGACGATGCTCGTCGCTCATATCGAGGACGGCGACGTCGCGGTCGATTCGCTGACGCGCTGACTCCGCCGCCACCTGGGGCAGGCGAGGTAGGTTCTGCCGCCTCCACGCCGACGCCGTCTGCTCGGCCGAGACACCCTCGATCACGCTGGATCCGTCCTCGAGATGGCCCGGTCGGCAATACCGTAGACCGTCCGGGATTCCGTGAGTTATACTCGAGTGGGGTTCGAGTGGGGCCGTATGAACGCCGCGCGACGACAACGGAATCGACGACCACCGAGGCACCCCTTCCCCCGGCGATCCGGCGGACGGGGGCCGACACTGCGGATTCGATCACCATGACCGACTCGAGTTCCCACGAACCGAACGACGGCGAATCGAGCCGGGAGGATCGAGCGCTTCCGGTGTCGAGTGCGAACGGCGCTACGCGCATCGGCGTCGACGTCGGCGGCACGTTCACCGACGTCGCGCTCTCGGTCGACGACCGTCTCGTCACCGCGAAGGTCCCGACGACTGACGACCAACACGTCGGCGTTCTCGAGGGAGTCGAGAAGGCCTGTGACGAGGCGGGGATCGACCCCGCGGAGATCGAGGAGTTCGCCCACGCGATGACCGTCTCGGTCAACGCCCTCCTCGAGCGTGGCGGCGCGAAGACCGCCCTCGTCACGACGGCGGGCTTCCGGGACGTCCTCGAGATCGGCCGCCAGGATCGGCCGAGCCTGTACGACCTCGAGGCGGAGAAACCGGAGCCGCTCGTCCCGCGGGAACGCCGGTTCGAGGTCGACGAGCGGACGACGGTCGACGGCGTCGAACGGGCGGTTAACGACGCCGAGGTACGGGTGCTCGCGGAGACGCTTCGCACACAGGACGTCGAGGCCGTCGCGGTCTGTCTGCTCCACGCCTACGCGGACCCGTCGAACGAGCAGGCGGTCGCCGAGATCCTCCGCGAGCACCTCGAGGTGCCGGTTTCGACCTCCCACGAGGTGCTCGCCGAGTTCCGGGAGTACGAGCGGACGTCGACGACGGCGGTCGACGCCTACGTCCGCCCGGCGATCGATCGCTACGTCGGTCGACTGGTCGAGGAGGCCGATGCGGCGGGTCTTCCAGTGCCGTGGATCATGCAGGCAAACGGCGGCGTCGCCGACCCGGAGACGGTCCGCGAGCACGCGGTCACGACGACGCTGTCGGGTCCGGCAGCGGGCGTCGTCGGCGCGGCCGCGACGGTCGGCGAACCCGACGTCGAGGGATTGGTCACGTTCGACATGGGCGGCACCTCGAGCGACGTGAGTCTCGTCCGAGACGGCCGGGCCGAGCGGACGACCGAGGCGGCGATCGACGGCCTCCCGATCAGAACGCCGATGGTCGACGTCAACACCGTCGGCGCGGGCGGCGGCTCGATCGCCTGGGTCGACGACGGCGGCGCGTTGCGCGTCGGGCCGCGCTCGGCGGGTGCCGATCCGGGTCCCGCCTGCTACGGCCGCGGCGGGACCGATCCCACCGTCACCGATGCGAACGTCGTGCTGGGCTACATCGGCCCCGAGACCGCACTCGGCGGCGAGATGACCCTCGAGGTCGAGGCCGCCCACGTGGCCATGGAACGGCTGGCCGACGAGGCCGGCCTCGAGAGCGCACTCGAGGCAGCCCACGGCGTCTACCGCGTGGCGAACGCGACGATGACCCGGACGATCCGCTCGGTGACCGTCGAGCGCGGCCACGACCCTCGCGAGTTCGCGCTCGTCGCCTTCGGCGGCGCGGGGCCGATGCACGCCACGGCGCTGGCCGACGCCCTCGAGATCGATCGGGTCGTCGTCCCGCGGCCGAGCGGCGTCCTCTCGGCCTTCGGCCTGCTGGCCGCCGACGAGAGCTACGACGCCGCGCGGACGGTCGGCGTCACGCTCTCCGACGCGGAGCCGACGGAACTCGAGGACACGTACGACGACCTCGTGGCGGACGTCCTCGCAGACGTCTCCAATCCCGACCGGGCGACCGTCGAGCGGGCGGCCGACTGCCGGTACGCCGGACAGAGTTTCGAACTGACCGTACCCGTCGGCAACGGGTTCGACCCCGCGGCGGTCGAGCGGCGGTTCCACGAGGCCCACGACCGGGCCCACGGCTACACGGCGGACGAACCCATCGAGGTGGTGACGCTTCGCACGACGGCGACCGTTTCCGGAGCCGATCCTGACGTCGACCACGACGGCGACGGCGGCGCGCTCGTCGGCACCCGTCAGGTCCACTTCTCGGAGACCGGCGGCTGGGGGACGACCGTCTACGATCGCGATCGCCTCGAGGCGGGGACGACGCTGTCGGGGCCGGCGATCTTAGAACAGGCCGAGAGCACGACGGTCGTCCCGCCGCAGTGGCGGGGGGAGATCGACACCGACGGAACGCTCGTCATGAGTCGGTCGGGGGGTGAGCGACGATGACGGGCTCGAACGCATCCGATTCCGGCGACGAGAGCGCGGACGCGGCCGACTCGAGCGGGAAGACGGCTCCCGAAATCGATCCCGTGACGCTCGAGGTGCTTCGCAACCAGCTCGAAGGGGTGGCAGAGGAGATGGGACGGACGCTGATCCGGAGCGCGTACTCGCCGAACATCAAGGAGCGACGGGACTGCTCGACGGCGCTGTTCGACGCCCGAGGACGGATGATCGCCCAGGCCGAGCACATCCCGGTTCACCTGGGTGCGATGCCTGCCGCCGTCGACGCCGTCCGCGAGTGCGATCCACGCCCGGGCGACGTCTTCGTGCTCAACGATCCGTTCACCGGCGGCACACACCTACCGGACGTGACGATGGTCTCGCCGCTCGCTCCGCCGGACGATCTCGACGAGACGGGCGGTGGCGAGAACGGTGAAACCGGTGCCGCCGAACCAGAAATCGTCGGCTACGCCGTCTCCCGCGCCCACCACGCGGACGTCGGCGGGGCGACGCCGGGGAGCATGCCCGCGAACTCCCGGGAGATCTACCAGGAGGGGTTGCGACTCCCGCCGACCCGTCTCGTCGCGGACGGCGACGTTCGCGAGGACGTGCGGTCGCTGTTGCTCGCGAACGTCCGGAATCCGCGGGAGCGGCGGGCGGACCTCCGGGCACAGCTCGCGGCGAACGAGCGCGCCGAGCGCAGACTCGCCGCCCTGTTCGACGAGCACGGACGCGAAACCGTCCGCGCCGGCTTCGACGCCGTCATCGATTACTCGCGAGCGCGGATCGAACGCGAGATCGAGGCGTTGCCGGACGGCACCTACGAGGCGGCCGACGTCCTCGAGGGCGACGGCGTCACCGACGAGGATATCGCGATCGAAGTAGCGGTGACGATCGACGGGGCATCGATCGACGTCGACTTCGAGGGGACGGCCGCCCAACTCGAGGGGAACCTGAACGCGCCACTCGCGGTGGCAACGAGCGCAGTCTACTTCGTCGTCCGGTGTCTCACCGATCCCGAGATCCCGCCGAACCAGGGCTGTTACGAGCCGGTGAGCGTCCGCGTGCCGGAGGGGTCGCTGCTCGACCCCCAACCACCGGCGGCCGTCGTCGGTGGGAACGTCGAGACCAGCCAGCGGGTGACCGACGTCGTCTTCGCCGCGCTCGCACGAGCCGCGCCGGATCGCGTGCCCGCCCAGGGTCAGGGGACGATGAACAACCTGACGATCGGCGGCCGAGACGGCTCGTTTACCTACTACGAGACGATCGGCGGCGGCTTCGGCGCACGCCCCGACCGCGACGGGATGGACGGCGTCCAGGTCGGCATGACGAACACGCTCAACACGCCGGTCGAGGCGCTCGAGGCGGAGTACCCGCTCCGGGTCGAACGCTACGCGCTCCGTCCGGACAGCGGCGGTCGCGGCCGGTTCGACGGCGGCGACGGCCTCGAGCGATCGGTTACCGTCGAGACGGACGCGACCGTCTCCCTGCTCACGGAGCGGCGCCGACACTGTCCGCGAGGCGTTGGCGGCGGCGAGGACGGCGAACCCGGCGAGAATCTAATCGACGACGCGCAGGCCCCGGCGAAGACGACCGTCGACGTCGAGGTGGGGACGACCGTTACGGTCCGAACGCCGGGCGGGGGCGGCCACGGGGATCCGGACGACCGCGAGGAGTAACTACCCGTGTACGAACGCGCACAGTCACATAGCTATTTCGTGCTCGCGCCAGACGTTTCAGCCATGAGCCAGCCGCCGACCCGCCGGACCCTCCTCGCGGCCGCCGGGACGTCGCTCGTCCTTGCGGGCTGTCTCGAGGACGAGACCGGCACCGACGACACGGGAGACGAGAAAGCGTCCGGCGGCGATTCGGAAGAGACGAAAAACTGGCGGGAGACGACGCTCGAGGACGTGACGACCGGCGAGTCGTTCACGGTCGCAAACGCCGACCGTCCGGTCGTACTCCATACGTTCGCGCCGTTCTGTCCGACCTGTAACAGCCAGCAAGAGGAGATCGCAGAGAGCCATGCAGCGGTCGGCGACGACGTCCGGTTCGTCGACCTCGTGATCGACGGCAACGACGACCCCGACGACGTCAGGGCCCACGCCGAAGAGAACGGCTACGAGTGGGCGTTCGGGGCCGCACCGGAGCCGTTCACCGGAGCGCTGGTCGACGAGTTCGGACAGGAAATCTCGGTCCACGCACAATCGCCATTGGTCGTCGTCTGTCCCGACGGGACGACCACGACAGTCGAGAAGATCGCACGGGCGAGCAAGATCGAGACCGCGATCAACGACGCCTGCAGGTGAGGGTGTTACTCGCGGCGACAGTCAGCGTTCGCCTGCCATTTCAGTTTCTCCTATCCATCATACGACCAGCCGCGGGTCGGCGTCGACGACCACAACCCGAGTGGCGCTCCATGCGGCTTCACATTTGAACCCTGGGTCGGACGTTTAAGTACGAAACCGAGGCCAGAGCGGGTATGCGTTCACCGCTTACCCGGACGGAACCACCGTCCGAACGCACGACGGATCGATCACAATCGCTCGAGTCCGACGACCGGGCAATCGAGGGACTACCGATCAGACTCGTAATCGCGCTCGTCGTCGGTATCGCTGCTCTCTCAGTGATGATGAACATGCTCGGCGGCGTCGGCGAGTTCGGCGACACTGAAGTAACGATCGAGTGGGAAGACGACCACGTCGTCCAGACGGGCGATCTGGCGGAATCCCTCAGCTTCTCCGTCGTCGACGAGGAGGGGAACGAACTCGAGGAGTTTACCGTCATCCTTACCGCCGGCTCTGCACAACTCGACGATCCGGTTCACGTCTCCGATACCAACACGATCACCGTTCCCGACGATGCCGATCTACGTCGGGACCAGGACACGGGGACGCTCGAAGTCGAAATCGTTCCACCGAGTAACAGCAACTACGTCGACGAGCGATCGAATCCCGAGATCGTTCTGATCGACGGCTAGCCACTCGGATCTATGTTCGAGGTTACGACGGAGATTATCGTCGGCGTCTCGTTCGGGTTCGTCGTCGGCATCGGCCCCGCGATCACCGTCGGTGCACTCGGGACAATCGGCGAATACCTGAGTCGAGAGTTCTCGGGTCGACAGAGCATCGCAGTTGCGCTTCCGCTCGCGGCTGGAAACGCGTACGTAGTCGGCTTGATCGCCCCTCCGGCCACCGCAATTCGAGGACACACACCACGGCTCGCCGCCGCGTCGATCGTGGTTGTGACGCTCGCACTGTACGCGAACGGTCACGGGAGTCGAATCGGTTCCGAGTTGCCGATCGGGACGGCTGGCCGACTCGTCCGCGGTCGATCGCTATCGGGCGACGCGACCGAGGCGATCGATGCGAGCGGGCAGGTCTCGATCCAGTCGACGGGTGGCGTCCGTGATCTCGAGGGGTATCCACCGTTACCCCCGAATCTGCGGCGATCGCTCGGGGACGAGGTCTGGCGGCTTCCCGCGGATCTCCCGCGTTCGGAACTCGAACGTCGACTCGAGACGCGTCTTCGAACGAGCTACGATCTGTCGGCCGTTTCGGTTTCGGTCGACGGCCGAGCGCGGGCGACGATCGCCGCCGCACCGCCGACGTCCGTCACCGGGTCGCGGATACCGGAGGGGTGGCGTGCGATCACTATCGAGGCCCTGATCCCGACGGGGTTGTACGCGGACGAAACGGTCGTCCTCTCCACCGACGCCACCGACGTAGAGGGGATCGTTCTCGAAACGCATGCCTCGATCGACGCCGGTCCGAGCGAGCGAGACGCTGGTGAGGTGTCGTCGACAGCGGCCGATCACCCCACAGGCGGCTCGGAAGGCGGCCGCAGACGACTGACGGTCGCGATTCCCGCGACGGACGCCGAACCGGTGTTGGGAGCGAACCGAATTCACGTAACCGTCCCTCCCGACGAAACGACGCCCACAGTCGAGGCGTTCGTCCGCCTCGGCCGAGCGGGACATCACGTGTACCGATGCCAGGTCGGCAACGTCGTGGCCTCGATCGATTCGGAGACAGTCGACGAAGACGACATCACGCCGCTCGTTGCGGAGTCCGACGTCGCAAACGGTGGACCCGACACACGCCACCGATGGATCGTCGACCCGGATCTGGACCGCCTCGAGGATCGAGCCGACGTGTTCGTCGTCGCCGATTCGACCACCATCCACCGACTCGCCGGACGTTCACGACGAGAATCGGACGGACCAGCGGGGGTTCGAGTGTCGAAAGAACCCGCGGTGAAACGATGACAGCGATAGCACAGGCAATACTCACGGAGTGGACCGAAACCGCGGTCGTCAACGTGTTCGGGTTCGGACTGCTCACCGGCGTCGTCACGCTCGTCGTCGCGTTCGCGTACCGCCGATACAGTACACGGTCGATACCGGCTGGCGCTGCCGTACTCGTCGGTCTAGCCGTCGTCGGCCTCTGGATAAACGTCGTCAGCGTCCGCCAGTCGACGATCATCGACGAGACGCCGTTGTTCCACCACGCGACTGCAACCTACTTCCTCGCCGCGTTCGCGGTCGGATCGGTCGCCGCCGCGGGTGGGCGACGGATCGGCGACGCCGTCGCGCGTGAGAGCGCGAACATCGATCGAATCGACGACCGAACCGCAGCTGCGTCGGTCGTCCGGCGCGGACGACTCTCGGTCGAGTATCGACTGCCGGAGGAGTTCACAGATCTGCCCGGCTCTCCTCCCGTCGAGAACTCGGTCAAACGCGAACTCGCAGGGGAATCCGTGCTGGTTCCCTGTGATATCCCCGCCGACAGCCGTGTATCCCGACTCGAGAACCGCCTCGAGCGTGATTTCGGCATCGGACACGTCGCCGTCGATCTCACGTCGGACGGAGCGATTTCCCGGGTTCGCCTCGGTCGGAAACGGGTCGGAATCGGGTCGACGATAGCGCCAAACGCGGTCGCTCTCGCAGTTCGTGGTGTAGCTCAGTCGAGTGGGTCGACCGGAGAGCGAGTCGAGATCTGGACCGACGACGAGTGTACGAGTCGACTGGTGGCGACCGGAACACTCCGGGCAACGTCGGGAGACGTCGCGACGATCGTAACCGACGCCGAACGTGCCGAGGAGATACGCAGTCACGAGCGGTATCGGATCGTCACACGCCCCGCGTCGTCGTCCGACATCTACGAGCTCCTGTCGACCATTCGAGCGCTCGATCACACGGTCGCCAAGCTGACAGTCTCCAGAGACGGCCCTCTCGAGGGGGAGTTCGTCGGCTGGCTGTCCGGGACCGTGGTGGGTCTCGTCCGGAACGACGAGACGATCCCGTTTCCGGCCGAGCAGGTACCACTCGAGGCCGACGACGACGTGTATATCCTCGGAACGGCTACTGACTTCGATCGTCTCCCGGTAGCGTGATCTACCGATTCGTCTCGAGATACTGTCGCTCCCAGTCGCGGCGGTTTTCGATCGATCGTTGGCCGCGGTCGCTGATCGCGTAGTAGTTCGTTCGCCGATCCAGTTGTCCCTTCTCGACGTACTCCTTGTTGACGAGCGTATCGAGATTCGGGTAGAGCCGACCGTGGTTGACGTCGGTGCTGTAGTACCGTTCGACCTCCCCTTTGATGTCCTGACCGGATGGCCGATCCGCTCCCGCGATGACGTAGAGAAGATCCCGTTGGAAACCGGTCAGTTCGTCCATGTTTCACCCATATGATCACACCACGAGAGTGACTATTTGTTATCGAGCACGTATTTCTCCCGGCGATCCAGTTTCGGCGAAGCTACTCGTCGTACGACGTCACTGTACAGAACAGCAGGTCGCTACTCCGGGTCGGCACTGCTCTCGCATTGGCCGTCGAAGAATGAATGGTCGTAGAGTAAAACCCGTTACCGAACGTGAGGTGCCGTATTACAGGCGGGTGACGTTGGTGGCGCGGGGGCCCTTGGGGGCCTGTTCGATGTCGAATTCGATATCTGTGCCTTCTTCGAGGTCCGGGCCGCCAACGTCTTCCATGTGGAAGAACACGTCGTCGTCCGCGTCGTCCGTCGAAATGAAACCGTAACCGCCTGTGTCGTTGAAGAAATCAACGTTTCCTTTCGCCATTGCAATTGTACGAATCCACGCGACACATATAACAGTTTGGTTATACAATCGCTTTCGTTCTGGCCATAATTCCAGGTGAAAATTGCGCTAGAGCAGTTCGAACCCTTTTTTCAGTCGAGTGCGAACCCCACTATCCACCGATAATACAGAAATTTTTCTCCGTAGAGAGTTCGTAACAGTGTGGATAAGCGGTATCGAACACACACGGCCAGAACCGACCAAACGTTCAGAATTGGGTCGAGTACCGAGTGGGAGATGATTGAAGCGAGCGATCGAGCGACGAGATATTCTTCGAGTGATCCTCGAGGACGTTTGAAATAGTATCGCTTACGTAGGTCCAGCAAAATCAGTCGGTATGACCGATCGTCACGGAGCGCCGACGGTGGCTCAGGTCACGTTGATCGGCCTGTTCGTCGCGTCGCTCGTCACCGCGCAGTTGACTGCCTCGAAAGTACTCGCGTTCGATCTGCCGTTCGCGTTACCGGTTACCGGTGCAGAACTGGTCCTCCCCGGCGCGGCGCTCGCGTACGCGCTTACGTTCCTCGCGAGTGACTGTTACACCGAACTGTACGGCAAACGTGCGGCACAGATCGTCGTCAACGTCGCGTTCGTGCTCAACTTCGTCGTGCTCGCGCTCGTCTGGTCGACGATCGCCGCGCCCGCGGCCGAAGCGAGCGTCGATCCCGAGGCCTTCGCGACGGCCCTCGGCGCGTCGACGAACGTCGTCCTCGGCAGTTTGCTCGCCTATCTCATCAGTCAGAACTGGGACGTCTGGCTCTTCCATCGCATCCGCGATCGGACGGGGTCGGATTACCTCTGGCTGCGCAACGTCGTCTCGACGGGGACGAGCCAGGCGATCGACACCGTGATCTTCGTCTCGATCGCGTTCGCTATCGCGCCCGCTCTTCTCGGCGTCGGCGTCGTCTTGCCCCTCGAGGCGATCCTCGCGCTGATCGTCGGCCAGTACCTGCTCAAGCTCGCGATCGCCGTCCTCGATACGCCGGTGGTGTACGCCGTCGTCACGCTCGTTCGTAGCCGAACCGACGCCGAGGGACGAGCGGCGACGGCGTAGTCTCGGGTCGAGAGACGCGTTCCCCCCGTTCGCCAAGAGACGGGATTTTGTGGCTTCGTTTCCTTCCTCCGCCATGGACGAACGCGTTCGCGAACACGCGGAGATACTGGTCGACTGGAGCGCTCGAGTCGAAGCGGGCGACAACGTCGTGCTCTCGGTCGGCCCCGACGCTCACGACCTCGCCGTCGCAGTCGCACAGTGTCTGGGAGAACGCGGGGCGAACCTGCTCGCGACCTATTCTTCGGGCGAGCTCACGCGGGCGTATTTGCGGGCGTACGATGGGGACTCAGCCGTCTCGAAAGACGAACACGATGAACGCGCGAGTGTCGAGTTCGACGACGATCCGGCTCACGAACTCGCCTTGCTCGAGGAGACAGACGTCTACCTCTCGCTCGGCGGCGGCCGAAACACGAGTGCAACGGCGGACGTGCCGGCGGAGACGCGACAGGCCTACAGCAGTTCCCGGACCGAGATTCGCGAACGTCGACTCGGGACGCGGTGGGTGTCGACGGTTCACCCGACGCGGTCGCTCGCCCAGCAGGCGGGGATGGCCTACGAGGAGTATCGCGAGTTCGCCTACGACGCGATACTTCGCGACTGGGAGTCACTGGCCGACGAGATGGCCCGGATGAAGGAACTGCTCGACGACGGATCGACGGTTCGACTCGTCGCGGACGACACCGACCTCACGATGCGGATCGACGGCCGGACGGCGGTCAACAGTGCGGCTTCGGTCGCGTACGACTCACACAACCTCCCCAGCGGCGAGGTGTTTACTGCACCGTACGCCACGGAGGGCGAGGTTACCTTCGACGTCCCGATGACGGTTCGCGGGGAGTCGGTCCGAAACGTCCGCCTCGTCTTCGAGAACGGCGAGGTCGTCGACCACGACGCCGACGAGGGGGCGGACGTGATCGCCGAGGTGCTTGGAACCGACGAGGGAGCGCGTCGGCTCGGCGAACTCGGCGTCGGAATGAACCGCGGGATCGACCGCTATACGGACAACATCCTCTTCGACGAGAAGATGGGCGAGACGATCCACCTCGCGCTCGGGCGGGCCTACGACGCCTGCCTGGCCGACGGCGAGTCGGGCACCGACTCCGCGGTCCACGTCGATCTGATCGCCGACGTCAGCGAGAACGCCCGCCTCGAGGTCGACGGCGACATCGTCCAGCGGAACGGGCGGTTCCGGTGGGAGGACGAATTCGAGGAGTAATCACCACCTACCGTCCGGAATGCGGTCCCGAAGGAATCGAACCGACTGCATAATTATACGTGTCTCCACACTCGAAACGAGTACCGCCCTGACCGGTGGCGGCTAGTAACCGGTCGAAGGGCGCTTTCTCGCGCCCCGTTCCCCGTTTCCACAGTGTCTGCCCGCCCCGCCGGAGGCGGTACGTATCCGGCCTCACTTCCAGATTTTTTGGCGACCGTGACCCTCACCAGCCTCGAGTCCGTACGTCGGGTATGCGAGATCAGTTGCGGGCCGGCGCTGCGATCTACAACGACGGCTACTACCACGCCGCTCATGACGCCTGGGAGGATCACTGGCTCGAACTCGAGGCGGGAACCGACGACGAGCAGTTGCTCCACGGGTTGATCCAGACCACTGCGGCGGTCTACCACGCTCAGGACCGAAACTGGGACGGTACGACCGGGTTGGCCGACAGCGCACTCGCGTATCTCGAGGGGCTCCCATCGACATACCGTGACGTTCGGCTCGTTCCGATCCGGACGTATCTCGCGACGCTCGCCGCCGATCCGGAGGTCGTCGAACGTCGTCCGCCGATCCGAATCGAACACGACGAGACAACGCCGACTCGGGCGACTCTCGGGTTCGAAGCGACCGCGATCGCGGCCAGCACCCTCGCCGACGCGCTTGGCTTCGAGGAGGAGTCGATCGAACGGGCCCGCGCATACGCCGAGCGCGATCTCGCGGCCGGCGAGGACGACAGCCGGTTCATCACGCTGTTGTTCGACTTCGTCCGCGAGGACGACCATCGCGGGATCGTCTTCCAGCGCTTGACGGATCACGTCGACCGACGGCGCACTCGAGAGGAGGACGTCGACGGCCTGTTCTGATCGCGGCGTTCGGCGCCAGTCAGTCGTATTGGGTGCCGATCAGTCGTGTTCGGCGGAGTTGTCCTGCGGTTCGTAGCCGAGGACCTCTCGAGCACGGTCGATCGAGTAGTACTTGCGGTCGTTGTCCGAGATGCCGTAGACGATCTCGTAGCCGTACTCGGCGCGGATACAGCGATCGAACAGATGCGCACAGTCGCGATAGGAGAGCCACATCGCTTGCCCGCGCTCGTAGTCGATCGGCGGGTGTCCCTCCGTGAGATTGCCGATACGGACGCAGGCGACCGAGAGACCGTACTCGTCGTGGTAGTACCGTCCCAGCGACTCGCCGACGGCCTTCGAGACGCCGTAGAGGTTGCCCGGACGCGGCAGTTCGGTGCCGTCGAGCAGGTAGTCGTCGTCCGCGCGATACATCTCCGGCGTGCGCTCGTCGGTCTCGTAGGCCCCGACGGCGTGGTTCGACGACGCGAAGACGACCGTCTCGACGCCGGCGTCGACGGCCGCCTCGAAGACGGTCTGCGTGCCGTCGATATTGTTCGTGAGGACGCTGTCCCAGGGTGCCTCCGGACGGGGGTCGCCCGCGAGGTGGATCACGACGTCGATCCCGTCCATCGCCTCGCGGACCGCCTCCTCGTCGGTGATGTCCGCGACGACGAACTCGCCCGGTTGTTCCCCCGTCGGTGGGTCGCGATCTAACAAGCGCCACTCGTGTATGTCCGCGAGGTCGGCGAGAATCGCTTCCCCGACACGCCCCGCAGCCCCCGTGAGCAGGACGGACTGTACCATTCGTTCGGTGTGAGGGATAGCGCCGATAAGTATCGTGCGATTCCAGGTGAACGGGGCCCGTGGCGTCGTCCGCGACCGATCGGAATCCCCTTGCCGAGTCCACTCGAGGAGTCACATATGACGGACGACGTCACGCCGACCGACGCGGAAACGGCCTGCTTCGAGGCGGGCATCAAGTTCGGGTCGCTCTACCACCAGTTCGCCGGGACGCCGATTTCGCCGGCGAGCGCAGACAGCCTCGCGCGGGCGATCGAGGACTCGATCGAGAACCAACCACACTGTACCGCCGTCACGGTCGACGTCCGAGAAGAGGAACTCGAGGAGGCGCTCACGGAGGCGAGCGCCGAGTACACCGAACTCACCGGACGGTTTCTCGAGGTCGAGATCGTCGTCGACTACGAGGGATGCGAGGTCGTGACGCGCATGGAGATGGAAGACGGCTACCCGCTGATGCGACTCGAGTCGGTCGGCGGTCGCGAGTGATCCCCGCCGACGGTGAAACGACCGATTTCGAGCTGACGCGGCTACGGGTAGGCCGGGCCGTCTGGCGACGTCATTCGGGCGTCTGACTGACCTTCAAGGGAGAGCACGTGGCCGTCGGGGTATGGTACAGCAATCCGCCCTTTCGATCGATACGGTGTCGTCGACGCTGGACGCGGTCGCTCGAGCCACTCGCGTACTCGTCCCGCTCGTCGCGGCCGCTGGAATCACCGGAGTCGGTACGTTCGTCTTCTTCGAACTGGTCTCGCTGCTCCCCTGATACGCGTCCTCGAGTTTCTCGAACGTCGTTCGTCCGAATGCCGGTCGACGTCGAGTCTCGTTCTGCGTCGATACGTCACCGGGTTCGACATCGGTTCACAGACGTCCTCGGCACTGCGCATCGGTTCGTGACTCGATTAGTTACGACGTCCCTTTCGGATTCCATCCCTCGTTCGGCCGGGAACGAATCGCTCGAGGCCGATTTCACTTTCACTTTCGGGCGACCTTTTAACCTCGATCCCCGAGAAGGGCAACCCATGAGTCAAGCGACCTTCGGCGACGACGACCTGTTCGGCGAGGCAGCCAACGAGATGCGCGAGGACGTCGAGTCCTCCCTCGAGGAGGGATGGGCTGCCCTTCCGGCGGCCGACGACGTCTGGGAAACCGACGCGGACAACGTGTTGGGCGTGTTGAACGGGCTCAACTCTGCACTGGACGTCGGTGACGCCGAGGACCACCTCCGGGACGCCAAGAAGTGGTTCACGATGGGCCAGCGCGCCGACGCCTTCGACGACGCCGCGGACTTAGAGGAGGAGATTACCGACCTCGAGGACGCGATCACGGAGATCGCCGACGCGAGCGAGCAGGTGGGCGACCTCACCTCGACGATCCCGGCGCTCAAGAGCACCCTCGCGGACGTGGGTGTCGACGAGGCCGACGACGGGGACGAAGACGCCGATGACGAGGAGTGACCTCTCCGGGATTCGACACGAACGATCGGTCAACGCGGCTCGGGACGCGTAACGTCCCGCTCGGCGACCGCCTCCAGGAGTCGACCCAGCGCGTCGCTCGCCAGCTCGAGTAGCTCTGCGCCTCGCCGCTCGTCACCGTCGGCCGGCTCGCCGACGACTCCGTTGTCCGAAAACTCGGCGGAATCGTACGCCAGGTTCGTCCCGCTCGTCCACTCCCCCCAGCCGTCGGCAGCGCCTTCGCTCGCCGCCTCGAGTCGGTCTTCGTCGACGAGGTCGGGTGCGCAGTGCCACAGAAGTGACGTCTCCAGTGGGCCGCCGTGGCCCATGTCGGCGGCGTGGTCGCCGACCGCCTCGAACCAGGTGAACGGTACCGCGTACGCCTCGCCGCTTCTCGTGAGTCGGCCGCCGACCTCACGGAGGGCGTCGACGTTGCCGCCGTGGCCGTTGACGATCACGACGCGATCGAAGCCGTGGTGTGCGAGGCTCTCGACCGATTCGCGGACGTAACGCCGGAACGTCTCCGCGGAGACCCACATCGTGCCGGGGAACTGCCGGTGTTCCTCGGCGACCCCAACCGGAATCGCCGGCGCGCGGACGACCTCGCGGTCGGTCCGCTCGAGCGCAGCGTCGGCGACCGCTTCGGCGGTCAGGACGTCGGTTCCAAGTGGCGCGTGGGGGCCGTGTTGCTCCGTACTTCCGACGGGGACGACGGCGAGGTCCGTCTCGTAGTCGCGGACGTCCGTCCACGTGGCGGCGCGCAGATCCATGCGCGAGTACTCCGGCCGAGTCGTCAAGAAGCCGTCGGTGAGCGGAGACCGGAGCGTACCGGTCGGGCCGTCCCCGAAACGCTTCACTGGCCTCGTCACGGAGTACCGGTATGGATCGCGGCAGCGTCGTCCTCGAGTGGCTCGTCGACGGGCTCCCGGAGTGGACGGTCGCAGTCGCCGCCCTCGTCACGCGCCTCGGCGACGTCGCGGTCCTGGTGGCCGTCGCGTTCGTCGCGTCGTGGGCACTCGCTCGCGGACGGAGGTCACGGACGAGCACCGATACCGCCGGCCGGCGGACGCCGTTTGTCCCGTCGGACGGCTCCAGCCCGGTCGGACCGTGGGTTCTCGGCCTCGCCATCGGCGGGCTATCGGCGGTGATCGTCCTCAAATACGCCTTCGCGCTCCCTCGCCCCTCGGTCGTGGTCGCGGTCCCCACCGTCGTCCCCGCCCCTCTCGAGCCCTGGTTCGTTTCGTCGGTGACGATCGGCGGCTACGCCTTCCCCAGCGGTCACGCAGCCGGGGCGACCGTCGTCTACGGTCTGGTCGCGCTCTCGGCTCGCGTCGGCACCCGACGGCTCCGTCTCGCGGTCGCGTCGGTCGTCGTCCTCGCAGTGAGTCTCTCTCGGCTCGTCGTCGCCGTCCACTATCCGCTCGACGTCGTCGCCGGGATCGCAGTCGGGGTCGGCTATCTCGCGGGAGTCGGATGGCTCCTCGAGCAGGCTCGCGGCGATCGAACGACGGTCTCGTTCGCGATCGCGTTCGGGCTAGCGGCACTCGCCGCCGTCGCCAGCGGCTTCTCGACGCGCGCGCTTCAGTACGTTGCGCTCTCGGCCGGCGCGCTCGCCGCGTGGTCCGTCGTGGGCCGCCGATTCGATCCGGGGGCGGGAGCGCGCCCACCGGTCGCGTTCGTGGTGGCGGGTGTCGCAGTCGTCGTCACGTGTTTCGTCGTGGCAGGGGCGACGGCAGCCTCGTCCGCACTCTTCGGGGTTCTCGCCGTCGCTCTCCCCGCGCTCTCGGTCGACCCAGCGCGGTGAGACCCGACCGCACACCGGAGACGGCGCACGCAGGGTCAACCTGTTTCAGCGCTCGCGGCCAACCCCCGACCATGACCGACGACGACCGCGAACTGGGCGTCGAACTCGGCGATCTTCGTGACTCACTCGAGAGCCAGGAGTTCCCCATCAGCCAGGACGACCTGTTCGACGAGCACGGCGACGAGGAGGTAGAGATGGGCGATGAGACCGCGACGATCGAGGAGCTGCTCGAGCCGCTGAACGAGGACGAGTATCGATCCCTCGACGAACTCGAGGGAGCGGTCATGAACATGGTCGGCGACTCGGCGATCGGACGCAAGAACTACAGCGACCGAACGCCGCCCGCGACGGGCGAGCAACGGCAAGACGAGGGAGCGCCGGATCAAGACGGACAGCGCGAACAGGAGTCGTTCTGATACGGATTACTGTAGCGATGTACCGGTGAAACCGCCGTCCGGGTCGCGGTCTCACCGGAACTGATCTACAGTAAACCGTATGAGAGGGCTGCCCGAAGGAAGTCCTCCTGAGAGAACAGCGCGAAGGAAATCCTTCTGAGACGACGCCGGGCAACTGTATTCCGGGACGACGTCGAGCAACTGAATCGCCCCACAGCCGACGATCGAATCGTTCTCCCGGTCCAACCGCCTTACCAAGTCGACTCGTCACCGTCGCTCGAATGCTCGTCAATCGTCGACGTCGGCGTCGACTTCGGTTCGAGCCTGTCGTTTCTGTGCCCGTTCGACGAACTCCTGTGGTAGTTCGTCGATCTCCCCCGCCTGGACGCCCCAGAGGTGCGAGTAGAGCCCCCCGTTCTCGAGCAGTTGCTCGTGGGTGCCGCGTTCGACGATGGAGCCGTCCTCGAGCACCAGGATCTGGTCGGCGTCTTTGATCGTCGAGAGGCGGTGGGCGATGGCGAACGTCGTCCGGTCCTCGGTCAGGTCGTCGATCGAGCGCTGGATGAGCATCTCGGTCTCGGTGTCGACGTCGCTGGTCGCCTCGTCCAGCACGAGAATGTCGGGATCTTTGAGCACGGCGCGGGCGATGGCGACGCGCTGGCGCTGCCCACCGGAGAGTTTGACGCCGCGTTCGCCGACCATCGTGTCGTAGCCCTCGGGTAGGTTCTGGATGAACTCGTGGGCCTCGGCGGCTTTCGCGGCCGCGACGATCTCCTCGCGGCTCGCGTCGAACGTGCCGTAGGTGATGTTCTCCTCGACGGTGCCGTAGAAGAGATACGACTCCTGGCCCACGTACCCCATCGATCGACGAAGACTCGAGAGCGAGACGTCACGGACGTCCTGGCCGTCGATTCTGATCTCGCCGTCGTCGACGTCGTAGAGCCGGAGCAGAAGTTTGAGAACCGTCGACTTGCCGGCCCCGGTCGGCCCGACGAGCGCAACGGTGTCGCCGCCGTCGACCGCGAAGGAGACGTCGTCGATGATCCGATCGGCCGGGTGCGGGTCGGATCTACCCCATGCCTCGGTAGCGCTCGAATCGTCCCCAGAAGCCGATTCGGTCGCAGAGGCGGATTCCTCGCCGACGGACGACTCGTCGTCGTAGCTGAAACTCACGTGATCGTACTCGACTCGCCCCTCGCGGACCTCGAGATCGTCGGCGTCTTCGTCGCGCTCGATCCGACCGGTCTCGTCCATCAATCCGAAGATCCGTTCGCTCGAGGCCTCGGCGCGCTGGTACATGTTGATAACCTGACCGAACTGGGCCATGGGCCAGACGAGTTGCTGGGTGTACATGATGAAGACGACGAACGTCCCGATCGCGAGTTCGCCCGTGATCGGCCCGGGGCCGCTCCCCGTGAACACCCAGTAGCCGCCGACGAGGAACGTGAGGACGAAGCCGATCCCCGAGATCAGTTGCAGCCCAGGGAAGAACTTGATCCGCAGCCAGATGGCCTCCCAGTTCGTGTCGTAGTACTTCCGGGAGACGTCCTCGACGCGGCCCGACTCGAACCCCTCGGTGTTCGAGGACTTGATGACGTTGATCCCACCCAGATTGTTCTCGAGTCGCGAGTTGACCTTGCCGACCGACGAGCGGACGGCGGCGTACTTCGGCTGGATCTTCTTGACGAAGAGGTAGGTGAACATCGCGATCAGCGGCACGGGTGCCAGCGAGACCAGCGCCAGTTGGGGCTCGAGCCAGAACAGCAAGAACGTGATCCCAACGACCATGACGATGAGCCGCGTCGCGGAGTTCATCCCTTCGTTGAGAAACCGCTCGAGCTGGTTGACGTCGTTGCTCAGGACCGACATCATCTCGCCGGTCTGCTTGTTCGCGAAGAACTCCATGTCGAGTCGCTGCATCTTGTCGTAGGTGGCCGTTCGGACGTCGTGTTGGACGCTCTGGGAGAACGCGTTGAACCCCCAGTTGCGTATCCAGTGAAAGACCGCGCCGAACGCAAACGAGGCCGCGATCGCAGTGACGACAAACCAGAACTGACCGTCCTGTGTCGCCGGCAGCCACGCCTCCGGCACCGCCGACAGCGGGACCTGTTCGGCGAACGCGGCGTCGTAAAAGATCGCGTCGATCGCCACCGCGAGCAACAGCGCCGGGAGCAGATCGAGCGCGCGGGCGAGGACGCTCCCGACGAGTCCGACGCTCACCGCGAACCAGTAGGGACGACCGTACTCGACGATCAACCGACGCATCGGGCTCTCGACCTGCTCGCGTTGTTCCTCGAAGGGGTCGTCTTCGTCCCAGTCGACGCCGCTCATTACGTTCGGCTCCGGGAGCGTCGCCAATAAGGGTTTGCTACGAATCGAAATATATCGCTGCCGCTGAGAGTCGACACCGCAGGTCAGTCGGCGTCGATCACGATCTCGTCGCCGACGTCGATCCCCGTCTCGTTCGTGTAGCCGCGGGGCACCTCGAGTACCCACTTCGCTCGACCGGAGTGGCGCAACTCCTCGCCGTCTTCGTCGGGTTCTGGCGCGCGGGCGTGTTCGATCGACGTGATCTCGCGGTCGGCGCCGACGAAGACGATGTCGATGTCGAAGTCCATCTCGCGCATCACGTACGTCCGATCGCCCTCCGTGGCGTGGACGAACAACATTCCGTCGCCGTCCTCGAGGGAGTCGTGGTCGCTCAGCCCGGTGTACCGCTGTTCGACAGTGTCGGCGACCTCGACGTCGACGGTGGCTTTCGGCTCGCCGTCGTTGTCGAGGACGTGGACGACCGCCTGATCCTGAGCCCAGGGGGCAGAGACGACCCCGGCCTGAACGAGCACGAATCCAACGATCGCGAGCGCAGCGACGGCGAGAAGTCCCTTCCAGATGCGCTCCGCAGTCATGTCAGGTCGTGCGGTTCGAGAAAGTAAAGGTTATTCGGACGGGGCGTTTCCGTTCGCGTACGGGCTCGTGGTCTAGCTGGTTATGACGCGGCCTTTACAAGGCCGAGGTCGGTGGTTCGAACCCGCCCGAGCCCACTTCCTGCTGCGAGCAAACCCGCGAGCAGCAAGTACGTGGAACGAGGCGGGTTCGAATCAGGGAGCAGCTTTGCTGCGACCGTGGTTCGAACCCGCCCGAGCCCACTTCCTGCTGCGAGCAAACCCGCGAGCAGCAAGTACGTGGAACGAGGCGGGTTCGAATCAGGGAGCAGCTTTGCTGCGACCGTGGTTCGAACCCGCCCGATCCCATTTCTGTGGCGAGCAACACCGCGAGCGGGTCGTATCGCGTCGACGGGAGTCGCATCGAAGTCATCCGGATGGCGGAATGCGACGATACGACCGCATATTGGGCCGAGTCGGTTTACGACCCGGCTCCCGGCGGACTGGATCGAGTCCTAGAGTTCGATACACTCTCCCTCGGGGCTGTCGATCGGGTCGGTGTCGCCCCACGAGTGGAAGGTGACCGTCGCGACGTCCGTCTCGAGCTGAGCGGGATACCCGGTCTCGGCGTCGACGTACCAGCGAGCGTCCTCCTCGGGGTGTTCGTACACCTCGACGGAGTCGCCGTTCAGGGTCGTCGTTTCGGTGGCTTCGAGCGAGTCCTGGACGCCCTGTGGGTTCTCGATGTCTGGCACGGAGGTTTCCGCCGCCGGATCGTCCGTAATGACACAGTTTCCCTCGACGATCCCGTACGTCTCGCCGTCGACGTAGTATGACTCGACCACCTCGCCGTTGCCGAACTCGGTGCGAGTGTAGTGGTCTCCCTCGTGATGGGTCTGAGAGATCTCCGGAGAGCCGGCTTCGTGGAGGTCGATCTCCGAGACGTAGGACTCTCCGTAGTTGATGTCGCCTCCGGATCCGGTTCCGTGCTGGCCAGGAGCGTCGTCACCCTCGTCGGTCGAGCTGTCTGCATTGCCGTTTCCGTCGTCGCTGGTATCGCCTTCGCTCCCGCCGTCGCTCGTACACCCGGCCAGTCCAGTGGCCACGCCGACACCGGAGAGGATCAACAGTCGACGCCGCGTCAGTCGCTCGCTCATCGCTCGCTCTCCGTCGTCCCACGTCGGGCCAGCAGATACGACACTCCACCGATGCTCGCGAGCGCGCTGGCGACGCCGAGACCGGGCAAACTGTCGTCCGAACCGGCCCCAACTGCACCGTCGTCCGTGCTGGCTGAGCCGTCGGCCGAGCCATCGTCATTTCCGGACCCACCGCCGACGTCGCGCGGCTGATGGATCTCCTCGAGTGAGGGTCTGTCGGCCGCCGCCGCTGTCTCGGCCCAGGTGTCGTGGTGACCGAGTGTTCCGTGCTGCATCCGCGATCCCGCACCTGACCCGGAAACACCCGCATCGATGGCGTACACCGTCGTATCGTTCGAGAAGTAGACGATACCGTCGACGACGGTCGGAGACGGCGCGTGCTGCATCAGACCGATCGGAGTCTCGGTATCGAACCGCCAGTCGACATCGCCGCGTTCTGTATCTATCGCGTACAGGTATCCGTCGTCACTGAAGACGAAGACAAGTCCATCCGCGACGGTTGGGGACGAACGCACTCGTTCGCCATCGCCTCGCGTCGCACGTGCCTCGTCGGTCACGTCGAGTGTCCACTGTTCGTCCCCATCATCAGCGTCAACCGCGTACATATAGCCCTCCCAGTCGCCGACGTAGACGGTCCCATCGGCTACGGTCGGCGAGGCGCTGACCTCGGACGACTGGAGCGAGTACTCCCACGACAGGTCGCCGTCCTCGGCATCGATCGCAAGCAGTCGACTTCCGACCTCGCCGACGTACACTGTCCCGTCTGCGATGGTTGGTGAGGAGCGAATCGGTCCGTCTGCCGCGAACGCCCACTCCGCCTCGCCCGTCTCGGCGTCGATCGCGTAGAGGTGGGCATCGTCGCACCCGACGTAGACGATTCCGTCGGCAACGAGTGGCGTCGAGGCGACGCTATCGTCGGTTTCGAAGAGCCACTCGCGTTCACCCGTCCACGCGTCTAGGGCGTAGACGACGCCGTCGTCGCTTCCGAGGCAAATCATCCCGTCGAAGACGACCGGCTGTGTGCTGGGGGCGTACTCCACGTCGACGCTGTAGAGCCGATCGTCAGTCGCCGCGTCGTAAGCTTCCACGGCGGCGTCTCCGCCGTCCTGGGCGATGAAAAGGATGTCGTTGACGACGGTCGTTGCATTGACCGGCCGATCCTGGAAGATCGCCTCCTGGTGATCGCCGGTCGCCGCATCGATTGCGTGCACTCGATGGCTCGGTTGTTCCGACATCCCCACGTAGACCGTCCCGTCGACGACCGTCGGTGCAGTCCGGGCCCGCTGATCGGCTTCGTAGACCCACTCGATAGTCCCGCCTGCAGCCGCTGTCTCGGTAGCCCCGGCGACAGCGACACCCGCCATCGCCACTCCGACACTCGCCCGGAGAACGTCCCGTCGAGTCGAACCCGACCGGCCCTCCGTTGCGTCTTCTAAGTTCCTCGGTCGGGTTCGACGAAGAGCCCCCCACCGACTATTACGTTGATCGTCGCGTTCACGCGTCCTCAGTTCCACAATATCGACGCGTTGGCCGGGGAACGCTTGACTGTTAGCTACGATCGAAGTAACTCATACGCCTACTTCGAAGTAACCCAGTTGAGAGATGGACGGCAGACCGGCTTACGCCGGTGCGTACCGGTCGGCGGCTCGAGCAGCCAGTCGCGCGACACGGATGGGTTCGGGGCGGCCACCCGAGTGGGTAAACGCCTCGAGAACCTCCGTGGCCGCCGTGAACTCACAGCCGACGGCCCTGGCGTAGACGGTGTCGTCGCCGAGTGACAGCGCCCGTCGTTCGGGAAGGTCGTGGTACGCCTCGAGGCGGTGTTCGAGGGCTGCGCCGTCGAACGCCTCGCGAATTCCGTCCTCGAGACCGTCGCTCGCCTCGAACGTGACCGCGATCACGGGACGGTCACACCGCTCGTGGATCGTCGAGAGCTCGAGAACGTTGTACCAGGCTGGAGCGACGGCACCGACCAGGACGTACCGGGCGTCGGGCCGCGCTGTGTCGTCGACGAGCGACGTCACTGCGTCGGTTGCATCGGTGCCGCCGACGGTGCACGAGCCGTAGGCGAGTCCGTCTACGACGCCGTCGGCGCGTACGACGGCTCCGGCGAGCGTGCTCTGGTCCCGGCCGCTCCGGTACGATTCGGCGATGCCAAGCGCCCGCGTCCCTGGTTTCGTCACTCGGTGTCGTCTTTGATCTCTTTCAATCGATCGAGTAGCTCGTCGCTGGATGCGCCGTTCTCGAACTCGATCGTTCCGTCGTGGCTATTCTCTCCGGATTTGACTCCGTCGTCTTCGTCAAAATCAGCGTCAACGTCCTGTTGCTCGGATTCGTCGTAGCTCCCGAATCCCATACGGGACAACCTACGGGTCTCTACTTGAAAAGTTCCGCGGTGATAGCTGTGGCCATCGATATTGTGAAATAAACATCAGCGGAACCGTTCGGACGACGCCACCGTTTTGACGCCGGAACGCGAGCGTTCGGTCATGGAGGTTCATCACGTCACCGAGGATGCGGAGACGTTCACCTGCAACGCGTTCCTGGCGGTCGGCGCGAAGACGACGCTCGTTGACGCAGGCACGTGGGACGGCGTCGTCGACGAGATCCGATCGCACACGGGCCACGTCGATACGGTCGTCGTGACCCATCAACACGGTGATCACGTTGCTCAGCTCGAGGCGATCGTCGACGCGTTCGATCCCGACGTCTACGCCTACGCGGATCACCCGGCTCGGACGCACCCACTCGCGGACGGCGACGAGGTGACGATCGGCGACGAGACGTTCGACGTCGTCTATACGCCAGGTCACGCCGACGATCACGTCTCGTTCGTCTCCGATCGCTCGCTGTTTTCCGGCGATGTCGTCGTCCACGACGACGGCGCGTTCGACTACGGAAGCTTCGGCCGAACCGACATGGCTGGCCAGTCCCGCGAGCGGCTCATCGAGAGCATCGAGGAGCTGCTCGAGCGGATGCCCGATGGCGTTTCCCGGATGTACGCCGGCCACGGCGGTGTCTTCGAGGGCGACGTCCGCGACGTCGTCGAGACGGCCCTCAAGCACGCGGAGAAACGCGAGCCGAAGTACCCCGACGAGTAGTCCGGTCTGGGCAGGGCGCTAGTCGTCGCTCGTTACTGCCGGCGATTCGTGGGCGACCTGTTTCGAGTTCTCGGGCCAGTTCTCGATGTTCTCGGCGACGTAGTCCTTTCCGCCCCAGCCAAAGGCGATGCCAACTGCGAGCGCGACGGCCAGCCCCACGCCGTAGGCGATGCCCTGGGCGAACGTATGCAAGATCGTTACGTCGACGCCCATCGTATCGAGACCGATGACCAGGACGACGAAGTACAGCATCATCTTCGTCCCACCGGCGAGCGCCGGCGAGAAACCGGTCCCCTTCGCAACCGACGACTGTCGGACCTGATCGGCGGCGTGGCTGGCGAGATAGAAGCCCAGGAAGAGAACGACGGTCCCCATGAGAATCGGCGGGACGTAGCCGAAGAACTCGACCGCCCAATTTGAGATGAACCTCGTGGAAACCGACGCGTATCGGTGGATGAGCCACTCTATCGCCACAAAGAACGTGACCAGCAGGACGTAGTACCTGGCGAGCAGTCCGAACGTCCGCGAGACGGCGACCTCCCCGCCGGAAAACAGCGCGTCGAAGGGGGTTCGGCGGACCTTCTCGTCGAGTTCGATCCGCCGGCCGAGCGTCGTAACGATCGGATAGTATTTTTGATTAGAAGTTGGGCCAGAATCTGTTCGAGGAAGTCGGAGACGGCTCGTTCGATTCGGAGTAAAGCGGCTACTCGACCTCGAATACGCGGAAGAAACCGGACCGCAGGCGGTCGATTACGCCGCTCGAGCTTCCTTCGCCTTCGGGCGGAGGTTCCCGTAGCCGCACTTGCGGCAGTTGTCGGCGTCTTTCGGGTTGCGTGCGTTACAGCGCATACAGATCATCTTCTCGAGCGTCCGTTTCTCTGCGGCGTCGAAGCTGGCCATATCGGGCCGTTGGGCCGACGTCCATTTAACCGCTGTGATCGCTCCGTTCGTCCCCCTCGTCGTGGTCGTCCCCGTCGTCGGCGAGATAATCGTCCTGGACGGCGACGATATCACTCGAGTCCGCACACTCGCGGTACCGGCGCAAGGGTTCCTCGTTGAGCGTCAGGAATGTCTCGCCCCACCGAAACGGCTCGAGAATTTCGGCCGCACGCTCGGGCTCGCCAAGGATGGAGAGCGCGCCAGCGAGCGCCTCGACGGTGGTGAGCTGGAACGGGCGACCGTAGTTGACCGGGTTCGCGGCGACGAGAAAGGGGAGGGCACGGTGGACGCCGTTCATCCGGAACGAGGCGGCCTCCGCGGACTCCCAGGAGCAATCGAGTGCGACGAGCGTCCCGAGTCCGTCATCGAGATCGGCCGGCGAGAGCGCCCGCTCGGCGTGGGGGTTGAGGACGATCCCGTAGGGCACCTGTTCCATCCGCCGATAGAGGATCGCCTCGTCGAACTGCTCGAGGCGACGCGCCGTACACTTCTTCGGATCGTCGTCGCCCTCGTAGTAGACGTGACACTCCACGGGCGTTCGTAGGCGAAGCCGGAAGAAAAGGGCCGCGGACCGCCTCCGCCACTCGAGTCAACCACAAAATCGGCAGTGAGCGCGCCGACGCCACATCACTCCTCGTGGATCGTCTCGCCGCGGTTGAGCCGGGCGGCGATGGTGAACGTCTGCTCGGCCTCGCGGCGAGTCGGGAAGTGCGCCGCCATGTAGCGGGCGCTCGCGATCAGCGGGGTCCGACGGCGCGACTCGAGGTCGCTCGCTGCGTCGTCTGCACTCGCGTCGGCGAGGTCGAACTGTCGGAACGCCGCCTCGAGGTTCTGCAGCGTGTGGAAGCCGGCGTCCTCGCGAAGCAATCCGTGCCCCAGCGTCCGTTTCAGCGCCTCCGGATCGCCCCCGCAGTCGAAGAACTCGGAAACGAGTCGGCCGGCTTCGTTCACCTCGCCGTCGACGTCGAACGTTTCGAGCAGGGCCTCGAGGATCGCGTCGGGATCGCGGCCGGTGTCCTCCTCGCCGGATTCGGGAATCGGCGCGGGTGGCGTGTTGAGGAATCGATCGAGGTAGACCGAGAGGGCGGCGTCGAAGACCCCGCGGTAGAGTTCGATCGCGTCGGTCCGACGGGTTGCCACGTGGACGGCGTTCGCGTAGGTGAACGTGTGATGGACCGTGTTCCAGTCGCCGAACTCGTTGGCGGTACCGAACTGGGCGACCCGCGTCGCGGCGGCGTGGGCGACCTCGGCCGCGAGTTCCTCGCTCGTCGCTCCTTCGCCGATGGCGTCCGCGAGCGCGTCGACGATGGCCTCGGGGTCGTCCGCGAGCAGCGTCGATCGGAATCCGTCGGGACGGGACCAGGACGTCCCCGCACCCTCGTCGACCAGCTCCTCGAGCCCGCTCGTTTCGGAGACGTCGCCGCCGTAGACGTCCTCGAGCAGGGTAATCAGGTCGATCGGCTGGCGCCACGCCGAGCGCTCGTCGCTTCGCGCTGCGGTCCTGAGCGGTTCGACGACGGCGGCGAGCGCGTCGCCGGCGATCGGGTCGTTCCCTCGGCCGCTCACACCACCGGAATCGTCGAGAGCGTCGGCGTGCTCGAGCGCCTCGAACGCCGTGTTCGCGAAGTCGAGGACGTGGCCGTCCGAGAGGTAGGGATGGTCGGTCGCCGCAGCGAAGACGAGTTCAGCGAGTTCCGCTTCGGAGCGACCGGTTGCGACGGCAGTGCGCAGACAGCGTTCCGCGCCGGCCCGATCGCGCACCTCGACGCAGTCACGAAACCAGGATTTCAGCCGATCGAACGGGACCGCGTCGGTCGAAAACGACGGCTGGTCGAAGTTCACCGACTCGCCCGCACAGTCGTCCGCGACGTGGCGAACACCGGTGTACAGCGCTCGCTTTCGATCCTCGAGTGGGAGGTCGTCGATCACGTTCGCCATACAGCCGAGTATCGTCAACCCCGATCCCCAGCCGGAGTCGTTGTACCGAGTACCGAAGAAAAGCGCCGTCTCGACGGGGTCGCGGAAGTCGACGCCCGCGTCGAGTAACCCGATCGTCGATTTGGCGACGACCAGTCGGAGGTTCTCCTCGAGGCCAGTCTCTAACCGTTCGGCCCAGTGTTCGTCGGGTGGCAGGTCCCGCGGCGGGTTCGGGTTCACGTAGACCGTTCCATCGCGGACCTCGACGGGGTACGTCGGCACGTCGTCGGCCCACGGGTCGAACGTATCGCCACAGGAGAGTTCGAACCGCGCGTGATGCCAGTGACAGGTGAGGATGCCGTCGTCGACGGTGCCCTCGACCAGCGGAAAGCCCATGTGCGGACAGCGGTTGTTCACGGCCCGGATCTCGCCCTCGTGGGCGAAGAGCGCGATCGGCGTCCCGTCGACGCTCGCCAGTTCGCGGCCGGACGCCTCGACGTCCTCGAGTGACGCGACCGCGTGGAAATCGTCAGCTATTGGCATGGATCGTCGAACGCCGTCCGACCGTGTAAGCGTTTGCTGAATCTGATTTGTGTATGGAAACGGACGTATCCGCCACCTCGATCGTACCCACCGAGTACCAGACTTTTTACGACAGCGACGAAACGTCTTTCCGATGGATTCGAGGACGGTCGTTCGGCGGTACTACGACGCACTCGACGACCACGAGTACGACGCGCTCGAGGACGTGCTCGCCCCAGGATTCGTACAACGGCGTCCCGACCGGTCGTTCCCGGACCGCGAGTCGTTCGTCCGGTTCATGCGCGAGGACCGTCCGAATCCGAACACGACTCACGAACTGGTTGCCATCGTCGGCCAAGGTGAGACGGTCGCGGCTCGCGGCCGCGTCCTCGATTCGGGCGACCCCCTGTTCGAGTTCGCCGACTTCTTCGAACTCGAGGACGGGCGAATCGTCGAACTCGAGACGTACTCTAGGTAACCGTCCCGACCGGCTCTGTTCCGAACGCGAGGACCCCACCCAACGGACTCGAGACTATATCGGTTCACTGAGTAACACACCCAAACTGAGCACGTGCCACGATACCATTTCCCTCTGAATTTGGGACACACACCCTCTATAGCGACGGATCTAAACTCACAAGTACCCGGGAAACCGTAACGATATAAATGAACGTGAACAGATACGTTTTCCTCTTCGCCGCGCTCGCGGTCGCCTGGGGGACGGCGTTTACGGCGATCGAGATCGGACTCGAGTCGCTTCCGCCGATTCTCTTTGCCGCGTTGCGATTCGACGTCGCTGCGGTCGTGTTTGCAGGTATCGTCCTCGCGATGGGTCTCGAGTGGCGACCGCGGACGAACGCCGACTGGATCGCGATCGGCGTCGGCGGCGGGTTGCTCGTCGGCGCGCACTTTGCCCTCCTCTTTCTCGGCCAGTCGTACGTCTCGAGTGCGGTCTCGGCTATCGTGATGAGCCTGATCCCGATCCTGACGCCGCCACTCGCACTCGCGGTGTTGCCACGGGCCCGCGTTCGAGCGCCGGCCGTCCTCGGATTGGTCGTCGGTCTCGCGGGGATCGTCGCCATCGCCACCGCAGGAGGCTCGCTCGACGGACAGGCACTCGGCATCGGATTGCTGCTCGCGGCCGCGCTCTCGTTTGCGGTCGGCTCCGTGATCCTCGAGCGAACCGAGAGGACGCTGTCGACGATGTCCCTGCAGGCGTGGGCGATGGCCGTCGGTGCCGTGCTCTTGCACGCGCTGAGCCTCGCCCACCCCGGCGAGCACATCGCGAGCGTGTCGGCCGCGACGCCGGCGACGGTCGGTGCGATCGCATATCTCGGACTCGTCTCGACTGCCGGTGGGTTCCTGTTGTACTTCGCTCTGCTCGAGCGGGTGGGGGCAACCGAAGCCAGTCTCATCAACTACGCAGCGCCGGTCGTCGCGGTGGTGGTCGGTTGGGTGGTTCTCGGGGAAGCGGTCACGCTTACGACGATCGTCGGCTTCGCGTTGATCCTCGTCGGATTCGCACTCTGCAAGATCGACACCCTCTGGAAGACGGCCGGACCGGTCGTCGGCTACGGCCCCTCCCGCCCACCAGTATCGGGCGTCGTACCCGCAGATCCGTGCGCCGAAAACGGAGTCGTCGTCGACGGAGACGGCAACGTCTTCGTCGCGGTACCCTCCGCTGACACCCGGTGTGGGACACCAGCCGCCGACTGACCGCCGTTCACTCGACTGCGCTAAATACGGCTCGTTGTTCGAGCGCCACCAAAAGTACCATACTCTTTCGTGATACAGTACTCTCTACTTAGGTGGTTCCGTGACCAAGAAACGCGAATACAGGGACGACTATCCCGACAAGACGCTGTACATTCCAGGTCCAACCGAGGTCCGCGAGGACGTTATCGACGAGATGAGCCAGCGGATGTTCGGCCACCGGATGGACCGGATGACCGACCTCTACACGACCATCGTCGAGGACACGAAGGAGTTTCTCGACACCGACAACGACGTCATCGTTCTGACGGGGTCGGGCACGGAGTTCATGGAGAGTTCGATTCTGAACCTCGTCGACGAAAACCTCCTCGTGACGACCTGCGGGAGTTTCAGCGAGCGCCAGGCCAACGTCGCCGAACGCCTCGGCAAGGACGTCGACACCCTCGAGTACGAGTGGGGGCAAGCGGTCAAACCCGGCGACGTCCGTGAGGTCCTCGAGCGAAGCGACACCGAGTATGACGTCGTCACGTGCGTGATGAACGAGTCTTCGACCGGCGTCCGCAACCCGGTCGAGGAGATCGGTGACGTCGTCGCCGAGTATCCAGACACCTACTTCGTCGTCGACGCCGTCTCCGCGCTCGGCGGCGACTACGTCGATATCGACGAACACAACATCGACGTCATCTTCACCTCGGTGCAGAAGGCCTTCGCCATGCCGCCCGGCCTGGCCGTCTGTGTCGTCAGCGAGGACGCCTACGAACGGGAACTCGAGTCCGACTCGGCCTCGTGGTACGGCGGCTTCCAGCGTACGCTCGACTACTACGACCGGAAGGGCCAGACTCACTCGACGCCCGCCATCCCGGTCATGCTCGCCTACCGAAAGCAGATGAAACACATGCTCTCCGAGGGCCACGACGCCCGCGACGCACGCCACCGGGAGATGGCCGAATACACCCGCGAGTGGGCCAACGAGCACTTCGAGATGTTCCCCGAAGGGGGCTACGAGTCCCAGACGGTCAGTTGCATCGAGAACACCCAGGGGATCGACGTCGCGGAAACCATCGACGCCGTCAGCGAGGAGTACGACTTCGTCTTCTCGAACGGCTACGGCTCCGCACTCGGCGAGAAGACGTTCCGCATCGGCCACATGGGCGAACACGACCTCGAGTCGATCGAGGAATTGACAGACGCCATCGAGGACGTCGCCGGGCTGTAGTCACCAACGACACCTCGGTCCCCCGACCGTTGTGCGTGTAGCGGGCGGACTTGCCTACCGACCCAGCCCGCGAACCCACTCGAGAACGCCCGTGATCGCGTCCGAAACCCACTCGAGTGCCGTTCCGGCCCGGCCGACGAGTCCATCGTCCCGTCCGCCATCCGTGAGCCCGCTGTCCTGGCCGTCGGACGCGAGTGAGTCGTCGTCCGTGGGTGAGCCGTCGCCGTCCGTATCCGCCTCGAGCGCCGCCCGGGCGTCGACGAGCCCGTGGCCTTCCTCGCAGGTCGCGAGGACTGGCTCCGCCGTCTCGGTGAGCGTTCGGCGAACCGCCTCGTTGGAACCCGGCCCGTCCTTCTCTCGGTTCCCCCAGACCAGCGCCGCGACGCCGGTGACGAACGGGCAGGCCATGCTCGTCCCGCTGGCCTCGGCGTACTCGTTGCCGACGAACGTCGAATTGACGTCCGTCCCCGGGGCCAGCAGGTCGACGGCGTCGCCGACGCTGCTGTACGACGCCAGCCGGCCGTCATCGTCCATCGCCGCAACCGCGAGGACGTCCTCGTGGGTCGCCGGATAGGTCATCGTCTCCGTCTCACAGGAACCGTTCCCCGGGTTCCCTTCGTTTCCGGCCGCCGAGAGCAGCAGGTGGCCCGCGGCGTGGGCGTCCTCGATCGCTTCGGCTAGCGTCGCGCTCTCTTCGGTGCCGCCGAGGCTCATCGAGATGATCTCGATGTCGTTGGACAGACACCAGTCGATGCCGGCGATGAGTTCGCTGTATCGGCCCTGGCCGTCGTCGTCGAGTACCTTCACCGCGTGGAGATTCGCGTTCGGTGCCGTGCCGACTATTCCGAGGTCGTTGTCCACCGCGGCGGCGATGCCGGCGACGTGGGTCCCGTGTCCGTGGCGATCCTCGTAGTCGCTGGGAACGCCGCTGGCCGTGAAGTTCCGACCGCCCGCGACCTCGAGGCTACAGTGATCGGTCTGGATCCCCGTATCGAGAACCCCGATATCCACACCCGAGCCGTCCGCGTCGACCTCGTCCGCACCGATCCGCTCGAGGCCCCACGACGTCCGCTGGTCGGGGTGGGTCGAACAGTCCGATCGGTCCGGCGGCAACAAGAGCTCCAGCAGCGACGGCGACCAGTCGTCGGGAATTTCCGTCTCGCCGTCGTCCTCGACGAACGCGACCGCCGCCGCGTTCGTGAGTTCCTCGAGTCGGTTCGACGGTACCTCCACGACGACGAACTCGAAGTTGTCGTACTCGAGGAGCGTCCGGCCGCCGACGGCCTCGATCACGCCGAGGAGGTCGCCGAGCAACCCGTTGCGCGGGTGGACGAACACCCTGCGGGTGTCCGTCGTCGACGGCGACGGCGGCGACGCCGACGCCGAGTTCCCGACCACGCTCACGGAAACTCCGACGCCGACACACCGGAGCAGTTGACGACGGCTGAGTGTCATGGAATCTGGACTGTAAAGCGGAGGAATAAGCCTTCCGTCTGGGCTGCTCTCGCGTCGGTGACCTCGAGCGTGTCATAGAAGGTTCGCGTGAGTTTCGACACGAATCAGTTCAGACACTGGTGGGATTTCCGGTGGCAGGTATGGGATTTCTGGTGGCGCACAGTCGAACGTACGCGAGGTCGTCGCGAACTCGTGCGTGAATGCTCGTCAGTGCCGGCGCAGCCGCGACCCGTGGGGTGGGTGCGCCAGAAGATTAGGACTGCACTCCGTATCAGTCGGCCACGGAGCCAAACGGCCTCGAACGACGACACCGGACGATGACACCGAACGACGAGGTTTATCCGCGCAGGCCGGAACGGCCGAAGAGTCGTCCGACGTCCGGACTTTCGTCGTATCCGACGGGTCAGATCCGTAATAAAGAGTTTTAGTCCGCTCGTTCGTAGCGACTCGCATGACTGAGTACACTATCGAGTTCGTCGGGACGGGGGAGACGATCACCTGCTCGGAGAAAGAAACCATTCTCAGCCGGTGTCTCGAGGAGGGAATCGCCCAGGAATACTCCTGTCGCGTCGGGATGTGTCTGGCCTGTTCAGCCGAAGTCCTCGAGGGGGAGGTCACCCAGCCGGCCGCACGCGGCCTCACGGAGGAGGAAGCCGAGAACTACGCCCTGACCTGTATGGCCCGCCCGCAATCCGACCTGAAACTCGAGCGCGGCGTCTACCCGCCGAGCATCGAAAGCGACCTCGAGGCCGAAGGCGGCGAGACGGCGGCGGCCGACGACTGACTGATCGCCGACCGTTCTGCGATCCGCTGGAACCGACTCATCGCAGACCGTATCGTACGTCCCGCTGTTGACGTCGAGTATCAACGTGTCCCGAGATCCCATCAAGCGGTCAACCGAGAGTAACGTCAGAAGATATGTGATATACTTTTTATTTTGGATTAAATGAGCGTTCCTAGAGTAGTCTGAGAGACAGAAGTTTAACGGTATCGGGATGTCTCCCTCCAACTCGAGGGAAGAACGTGAAAAATGAAACGACCCCACTCGATGTGACCACTCGAGGTCCGGGAGAGCCGGAGATTGTGGTTGTTGGTGGTATCCACGGCGACGAGACCGGCGGCGTCCGTGCAGTACGCCGTTTGCGGGAGGCGGACCTCGACCTAAAGCGGGGTGTCGCGTTCGTCGTCGCCAATCCGGCCGCAGTCAACGTCGGTGAACGGTATCTGGACTCGGACCTCAATCGTGCCTTCCCTGGCAACCCAGCCGGTGATCGTGAGGAACGACTCGCCGCTCACCTCCGAAAGTTGGTTCAGGACCGTACGACACTCTCACTGCACGGTACCCACTCCCAGCCCACACCGTTTGCACTCATCCACCGTTCGCAGCCCCGCCAGTTTGATCTTGCAGCGCGGATGCCCGTCCCACACGTCGTCGACCACTGGGGGGTAAACGAGGGCGCGATCACGTCCTGTGGGCTCTCCGTCGAAATCGAAGTCGGTCCACAGGGCACAGAGGAAGCAGCTGTGGCAGCCGAACACCAAGCTGATGCGTTTCTCAAGCTAGTGGATGCTCTACCTGGTGAGCCACCCACCGCAGACCCGGATTTCTTCCATATGGCCGACCCGATTCGAAAACCGTCCGGGATATCCTACGAGGTTCACGTCACGAATTTCGAATCAGTCCCAGCGGGGACGACCTATGCAAGCGTCGATGGGCAGGGGCTGATCACAGATGACCCGTTTCACCCGATCTTGATGTCAGCTGACGGATACTCGGATATCTTTGGCTACAAGGGAGCCAAAATAGCGGACTCACTCGAACGAGTTCGAGAGATATTGCTCAATTAGGAACGAGGTGCGATCACCATGAGCCATAGTCAGAAGGATAACAAATCGATGCAAAAAAGCATAGAAGTAGAGTACTGGGTCATCGATCAGGACGGCGCGCTCACGGATCCAGAGGAACTCACGGAGTATTCGGCGTTCGTCGAGGAGGAGTTCGTGTATCCGCTACTCGAGGTGAAAACTCCACCATGTGAGACGTATTCGGCACTGAGATCGACGTTCGTCGAACTACTAGACGAGCTCCTCCTCAAAGCCGACGAACTCGACAAAATGCTCGTCCCGCTCGGGACGCCAATCAATAGTGAATCGATCGAGGTTCGACCCAGCGAACGAAGCCGGATACAAAAGCGTGTGCTCGGCGACAACTTTGCCTACGCGAAACACTGTGCCGGGACGCATCTCCATTTCGAGAAGCGAAACGTCACAGATCAACTCAACGTACTTGCCAGCCTTGATCCGGCGCTATGCCTGTTGAATTCCTCTCCGTACTTCCAGGGGGAGCGGGTTGCAAACAGTGCTCGTGCGTATATTTACCGGAAGAAGTGCTATGAATACTTCCCCCTACACGGCCAGCTTTGGGATTACGTCAATACCGTCGGACAGTGGGAGAGACAACTCGACCGGCTCTTCGATTCGTTCAAACGAGCGTCCATGAACGAGGGGGTCGAAGAAAACGATATCGATGC
Source organism: Natrialba sp. INN-245 (assembly GCF_009807105.1). Taxonomy (NCBI): domain Archaea; kingdom Methanobacteriati; phylum Methanobacteriota; class Halobacteria; order Halobacteriales; family Natrialbaceae; genus Natrialba; species Natrialba sp. INN-245. The sequence continues at coordinate 156,699 of NZ_WUBV01000008.1, forward strand.
CAGTTTCTCCCCACAAGATATCGTGTGGACGCCAGTCAGATTACGTGACGAGATGCCAACCGTCGAGTGGCGCGCACCCGACACGTCGCTTCCGAGCCAGATTCTCCGTCTAGCCGAGGAAATCGGTACCATAATGGAGCAGCTCCATCACGCAGAAGTTCGTATCGAAGGCGCCACCGGTAACGTGACAGAAGAGAGAATCACGATTCCCGAATTCGATGCCGTACTTGACTACGTCGAGGAAGCGATACACGATGGGAGAGAGTCATCAGAGCTCTCTGCGTACCTCGAGCGAATGGGGTTCGACGTTCGGGAATACGAGCCACTCACACAGAAAATTGACGGGCACGAGTACGTCAGTCTTGACGAAGCCCGTGAAATTCGCCTTCGATACGGGAGACGACTGCGACGAGACGTGGATGACTTAGCGAGCAGTTGACAGTTCTCACCACCTGTACACGCTCACTTGTGTGACAGGCATCCGATAGATAATCCGAAACTGCGCCGGAGAACAGGGACACTCGAGACGACGCCAGCAGCCGTTCGCTATGCTCGTCGGTGATGGTGTTCGTCTCGCCGGAAGTGCCGATCCCAAAGCCGGGTAATGGACTCTGAACGTAACTCTCAGTCGACGAAGTCGATGTCGTCGCCCATCTCGGGCTGGACGGCCTCGCCCTCCGGCCGGCCGTAGATCTGGGGCGACTGGACGCCGGTGACGACGATCATCGTGCGCATGCTGCCCTCGAGGGTCTCGTCGATCGAGGTCCCCCAGATGATGCGGGCGTCGGGATCGATCCGGTCGTAGATCTCCTCGACGACGCCTTCGGCCTCCTCGATGGACATATCGTTGCCACCGGTGACGTTGACGAGCGCGGAGCTCGCACCCGAGATGTCGACGTCGAGCAGCGGCGAGCGGAGCGCGGTCTTCACCGAATCTTCGGCTTTCGCTTCCGAGTCGGACTCGCCGAGACCGATCATGGCGACGCCGCCGCGTTCCATCACCGTGCGAACGTCGGCGAAGTCCAAGTTGACGAGGCCGGGTTTCGTGATGAGTTCGGTGATGCCTTTGACCGAGCGCATCAGGACTTCGTCAGAGACTTTGAACGCCTGGCGAACGGGCAGTTTGCCGACGGAGTCGAGCAGGCGGTCGTTGGGGACGACGATCACCGTATCGGAGACGTCACGAAGCCGTTCTAAGCCCGCCTCGGCGTTCGTCCGCCGGACCTCGCCTTCCGCCGTAAACGGCGTCGTGACGATCGAAATCGTCAGCGCGCCGGCCTCGCGAGCAGCCTTGGCGACCACGGGAGCGGAACCGGTGCCGGTGCCACCACCGAGTCCCGCCGTGACGAACACCATGTCGGAGCCATCGATCGCCTCGTAGATGTCCTGTTGGCTCTCGAGGGCGGCCTCCTCACCCACCTGTGGCAGGGAGCCAGCGCCGCGGCCGCCGGTTTTCTCCTCACCCATCAGGATCTTCGTGTCGGCTTCGATCTCGACTAAGTGCTGGACGTCGGTGTTGGCGGCGACGAGTTTCGCGCCGTGGATGCCCTCCTCGTCCATGCGGTCGATCGTGTTACCGCCCGCACCGCCACAGCCGACGACGGTGATGTCGGTCTGGAGATCCTGAAGAACGTCCGCGAGTTCCTCGTCGGTCATCGTCCCCGATTCTCGGCCGCTCGCTGACTCGTCCGCCGACTGGCCGTCCTTGAGAGCCTCCGCCGGCTCTCCGTCCTCGGCCTCGTCGATGGCGTCGTCGATGAGTGAGTCCATTCTTGAGACCTTCTAAAGGGCGAAGCATAATTACCTTTCCCCTACACGTCAGCCGTGTGTCTGACACATTATTATTCGATTACGTATACAACATATATCCATTCGATACCTCGTCGCAGTCACTCGGTATCTAAATATTACCACCAGGTCTCTGTCAGTTCACAGCTGGAACCGATGCGTTCGATCGACGTGAACGCTCTCGGGCGTGATACGTTCGCCGTCGACGGTGACCGCCTCGCCGTTCGCGAGTTTGCCAAACGCAGGTCCCTCCGAAACGCCTGCCTTCCTCGCTAGTTCCGGAGCGAACGCCGCCTCCGCCGCGACGACGGTGCTATCCTCGACGGTGACGGAATCGAACGTCGAGGCGAGGACGTCTGCGAGCGCCTCGCCGATGGCGATCCTCGAGTCGGTATCGCCTTCGGGAACCGCCGCGCGAGCCCCGACGCGACTGCCGCCGTTTTCGGTCGAGAACGCGACGGTGTGGGACGTGACGATCTCGCGTACCCGTTCGGCGTCGATCCCCTCCGCGACGTCGACGAGGTCGGTCGGCAGATCGATCACCGCGACCGAGGGTGCGGTTCGCTCGCCGAATCGAATCCCGTCCTCGACAGTTCCCAGACGGCTCTCGACCGTTTCGACGACCTCGAGGGGCTGGTCGCCGACCTCGCGAAGCCAGGTCTCGCTGACGATCCGGTATCCCAGCTCCTCGATCGTCTCCGCGAGAACGGGTCGGTCGTCGTCAATCACCGCGAGTTCCGCCCCGCTCGCCGCGAAGACGACCTCGAGGACGTCGGCGTGTGCCGACGGATGGCCCAGTTCCGCGAGCGCCCAGTCGGGGACGACGTGGCCGACGGCCCACGGTGTCTCGCGGACGATTCGCTCGAACCTGGGGGCGTAGTGGTTGCCGCCGAAGCCGACGATCTGCCGGCGGAAAGTCGGGTCACCATCCCCGCTACCCGTCGACCCGGTCCCGATCGGCTCGGTGTGAGGCGAGACACCCCGAAGTTCGAGGATCGCGCGAGCGACTGCCTCCGCGCCGTCGGGGTCGTCCCACTGCTCGTCGTCGCTCCCGAGTTCGGCGAACAGCGACGGACAGCCGACGTCGGTCGGCCCGTGGTGGGTACACTCCATTCCCACGTCGTAGCCGTCGGGTGCGTACTCGTCGAACGCCTCGAGCAAATGGACGAGCGCGTTCGGGCAGGCCTCGGCGACCGCATAGTCGTCGCCGCCGTACTCGGCCGGGCCGACGTTACCAGTAAAGTGTCCCGTCAGGAGCGGGCCGGTGTCGCCGGCGTGACGCGAGGCGAAGACGAGCAGGTCGGGTTCGCAGTCGAACGCCTCGGCCGGGCGCTCGAGGTCGAGGTGCAGATCCGCAAACGAGCGGAGTTCGAACCCGTCCGTTCGATAGTAGCTCCCGCCCCCGTCGTCGTCCGGACGGTCCTCGTCCGTCAGCTCCGACCAGGACTCGAGGTCGCGAAGCCGATCGCAGATGTGCGTCGACGCGCGGTCGGCCCGGCTCTCGACGATCGCGATGTCAGTCATATCCGGTTTCGGTGACCGACCGCGTTAAATCGCCGGATTTCGGACGGGGCGATCCGGCGCAGTCGCCTGAAGACGCGAGGCCAGCCGGATCAGGGCAACAGGAGGAAGACGAAGACACCGTAGCCGGCGACGAGGATCGCGCCGTCGATCCGCGAGAGTCGACGACCGTAGCCCATCATCGCGACGAGAACGAGCGTGAAGACGACCAGGAACGGGAACTCGAATCGGAGCGTTTCGGGAGCAATCGAAATAGGGGTGATGATCGCGACGATGCCGAGGACGGCCAAGACGTTGTAAATGTTCGAGCCGACGACGTTGCCGATCGCGAACGCCGTCTCGCCGCGGACGGCACCGACGACCGACGCCGCCAGTTCGGGAAGGGAGGTGCCGAGGGCCAACACCGTGAGTCCGATAAACAGCTCCGAAAATCCGAGCGCCGAGAGCAGATCGGTCCCGCCGGCGACGAGCCATCGCGAGCCGACCACGAGCGCCAGTAATCCGCCGAGGACGAACGCGACATCTCGCCCCTGTATTCCCTCGCCGGCATCGGGTTCGTCGGCGATGGGTGCCGGATCCGCACCGACATTGTACACCAGATACGCCGTGAACCCAGCCAGAACGAGCAGAAAGATCGCCCCCTCGAGGCGGCCGATCACGCCGTCGACCCCGAGGACGACGAGCAAGACGACGGCGAACACCATGAACGGGACGTGCCGACGCATAACCCGCTCGGTTACCGAGAGGGGTTTGACGAGCGCCGCGACCCCGAGAACGAGTCCGATGTTGGCGACGTTCGAGCCGAGAACGGTACCGAGTCCCACGTCCGTCGAGACGTCGAGCGCGCCGATCGTGGCGACGAACAGTTCGGGCGCGGTCGTCGCGAACGCAATCACCGTCACGCCGACCGTCGCCGCGCGGAGTCCGATCCCCAGCGAGAGCCGACCCGCCCCGGCGACGAGTAGCTCGGCTCCGGCGTAGAGTGCGATCGCGCCGGCAGCCAGGAGGACGAGGGCGCCGGCCGTCCCGGAGAGCATGGAGGCGTCTACTCGAAAGCGGCCTAAAAGCGGTCCGGAACGTCGTCACTCGGCACGAAGCGACCTCGAGAATCAAACGTACGAGAGAAGCCGACTTCCCGTCGTATCATCACCTTGTGACGAGAGATACTTAAAGGAACTCGAGTGGTGGTCGGTGGACCTCGCGTCTTCAACCGAGGTTCGCCTCGAGCGCCGAACCGTGATCTCTCTTGGCGCTCCGTCGTGTTGTCCCGGTATGAGAGTGGCGGTTCGAGAACCGATCGCCGTCGGTCACTCCGACTGCTCGTTCTTCTCGACTTCCGTGACGATCACGTCCCAGTCGGGGTGTTCGGCCCCATTCCGACACTCGAATCCGCCTTCCACATCGATTCCGCTCTCGTAGGCCCTGCGAAGGAGGACTTTCAACTCCGCGTTCAGTTCCTCCTTCGACGTAAGCGAGGTCTCCTCGGAGGTCATCGTCCCGCACCCCGTTCGTATTTCTCCGCTGTAGGTTCGGGTTCTGGTGTGACGGAGATCACGCCGTAGCTGTGTACGGTTATCGCGTGCCCCTCGTGTGTGAATTCGACGTGGGAATCACCGTTCGTTCCGTTTCGAACGCGGACGAGTGCATCTAATTCGTCGGGATCGAGCGTAGAATAGAGTGGGTCCAGTTCTACCGGGTCAGTGTCCATCACGTCCGCCAGCGTTGCGATAACAGCCATGCTCGCGGGCGTCTTCTCCTGATCGAACTGGGTGCGAACAGCCCCAGATTCCTGAACGTACTCGACCGCCTCGACTCCAACCCCAGATACCGTTGTGTCCATTCTATCTGGTTCTAGCCGTCTGTGTCGGATCAACGAGGATACTGATTATACAGGGGGTTTAAAATGGGGCCTCTATTCGAGTGGTCACGACGAACTGGTGAGCGTCGCGCCAATGAGCCGACGATGCCCGCGTCGAAGACGTGACGATAGTGACTGCTGGGTGATGCCGAGTTCGTCAGCGACCTCCTCGAGTGACGTCTCGCGTGGAGTGTCGAAGTAGCCCCGATCGTAGGCCAGTATCAGCGCCTCACGTTGGGTCTCAGTCAACTCGTAGCCTTCTCCCTGGATCGAAAGCATGGCGTGGACGGCGGTGATCGCTATCGGGATGTCGTTTTCCTGGCAGTACTCTCGGAACTCGGCGATTGCCACCTGACTCTCGGCGCGCACCTCGAATCGCCACTCGTCTTTCGTCCCGATTCCGGAGAGCACGACGACGTTGGCCTCGGCAAGCGCACTCAGGATACCGAAGTACGCCTGATCCCACTCGGCACGCATGAGATACTGGTCTTCGATGTGATCGACCAGTTGGATGTTGGATACGCCAGCGTGTTGTTCGAACGCAGCTTCGATGTTCCCCGTTTGTACACCACGCACCCAGAAGTACGGGATAATCAGCGTCTCGTGTGGGATGAGTCGCTCCAGTTCGACCGTCACGCCCGGCAAATTCTCGAAGACACTCCCCAGTGGAAACTCCGCTACCGGACTCGTAAACTCCATCACGGTCGCCATGGGAATCCTTCGTCCGCCAGGTGAATAACCAGCATGGGTGGTGTACCATGGCGTCGAGACGAGTCAACGTACCGTTGCTGGCTGGGGGAGTGTGCGCTTCGAACGGGAAGTCCGTTTGGCATCCCGACGTACATGGTACACCATGTTATCTCCTTTTGTACGACCGGGCAATCTAGTCGCACAAGCGAGTATGAGTGTGATAACGGAGATTCGCGTCCCGTCCGAGGATTTTGAACTCGGACAAATTCTCAGTCTGGAGCACGCCTCGGCGATCGAACTCGAGACGCTCGTCCCGAGTGGGGACGCTACCGTGCCGTTCTTCTGGGTCTACGAACCGATCGAAGACGGCTTTCTCGATACCGTCGAACGCTATCCAACGGTCAACAGCGTCACGGAGGTGGACGTCTTCGACGATCGGACGCTGTTCAGGATCGACTGGGATGCAAGCCAGGATCACCTTTTTCAGTGCATTTTGGACCACAATGGGCAAATACTAAGTGCGACTGGTGCACCCGAAGGGTGGAATTTCGAGATCCGATTCGGAGACCGCGGGTTGTTGAGTCAGTGTCAGGACTGTTGTGAGGACGCCCACATCACCCTGAAGATAACTCGCATATACAATCCAACGGACCCCGAGGCAGGCCCATGGTACGGCTTGAGTGACCCCCAACGAGAAGCGCTTCTGCTTGCCGTCCGAATGGGATACTACGACATCCCACGAGGCTGTACGACCGCGGAGTTAGCCGGCGAGCTCGGGATTTCCGATCAGGCAGTGACGGAGCGACTGCGTCGTGCCATTGGAACGTTCGGGAGGCACGCACTTCTCACACCCGAGTCACCGGCGCACGTGGACTGACATGGATTGCTGTGAGCGCCCCATTATACACCATGGGACAGGACCAGGCAGTTGGACCAACGCTAGGAGAGTATGGATGAGAGTCGAAAGCTGAAGACAGGAGATATCCAGTCAATCGAAGAGGGTTCCGCTACTTCGGGGCGTGAGAGGCAGATCTCCCCCGATACGCTTCTGTCGGCTGTCGCGAACGAACATCGACGCGCCATCCTCAACGCAGTGATCGACGCGTCCGAGAAGAGGCTGGCATACGACGTGCTCGTAGACCGTGTTGCAGACCGGGTTCGAGACGAAGACGCGACGCGGGAGTCAGACGAACACCGACAACGCGTCCGGATCGCCCTTCGCCATACCCATCTTCCAAAACTGAAGGAGGCTCGGATAATCGACTACGAAGCCGAACTGGACCACGTCCAGTTCGTTGGCGGTGAACTCGAACGGAACATCCTGGCGCTGGTCGAACCGTACGACGTCGCCCAGTGATACGGATTACTGTAACGGTTTACCGGCGCAACCGCCGCATGGGTCGTGGTTGCGCCGGAAATGACTGACAGTGAACCGTATGAGGTGTGATCGAGTAGCTCCAGTTTCGAACCACTCTCCAACCCGGCGCGATCGCTCGAGAGTCGAACCCACCCTCGAGCGCTGTGGCTCGAGAATCGAAGACACGAGAGAAGCCGGCTTCCCGTCGTATCTTCACCTTGTGACCAGAGATACGTAAAGGAACGCGGCGCTCGAGCCCAGCGTCGCGAGGCAACCGTTCACCCCGACCCCGAGAACAGGTCGTTACGACTCGAGACGCATCGGCTGGCGTTGGCGGTACGTAAGCGTCCGCCACACCCATTCGACCGGGCCGAACCGGAAGCGGTTCACCCACCACACCGAAAGCGGGATCTGGATAGCCCAGATCAGCACGACCACTCCCAGTAACTCCAGGTATCCCAACTGGCCGAACAACCCGAGCCCGTACCCGTAGAAAATCGACGTTGCGACGACGGTCTGGAGCAGATAGTTCGAGAACGCGGTCCGGCCAACCGCGGCCAGCGCGTGGACGACGAGTCCGTCGCGGAGCCACCGACAGAGCAGCATAATCCCCGCGAGGTAGCCGGTTGCGAGGAGCAGCGCACCCCAGTAATTGAACTGGAACGCGAGCGTCAGGACGGGAACCGTCTCCCAGGCGAACACCTCGCGGAGCCACACCCCGACGAGGACGAGTGCAAGTCCGAGGCCACCCGCGACGACGAGGAGGCGTTTGTAAAAGCGTGTGCTCCGCTGGTTGGAGATGACACCCCACTTGTAGAGTGCCATTCCGATGATCATCATTCCACCGAGCATCCAGAACGCCTCGAAGACGAACCCGAGCGTTTGGAACTCGAAGACGACGGGGATGCGGTGAGCGACCTGCTCGAGCCAGCCGCCTTGGTAGATTTCGATTTCCCGTTCGGGCGAGAGTCCCGCGCCGAACGCAGCGAGGAATTCTTCCTCGAGTTCGGCCCGCCCATCCTCCGAGAGGGAGAGATATCCCACACCCGTCAAGAGGTACAGTATGGATGGAATCGAGAACATAGCGGTACCGAGTACGAGTTGGCGGCTAGGTCGCCATCGCCACACCCAGACTACGAGGAACCCACAGAGAGCGTAGAAGACGAGGATATCGCCGTACCACAGCAGGTACGCGTGGCCTAGGCCGATGACGAGCAACCAGAACGTCCTGGAGAAGTGTAGCATCCGTCCGGGTTGACCCTTCCGCTCTTTCGATTCCAGGAACAGGACCATCCCGGCACCGAACAGGAACGTAAACAGGGTCACGAACTTCTGTTCGAAGAAAACGTGGCTGATCGCCCACGCGAGGTAGTTCGCGCCGGTAAAGTCCCCGTAGAGGGTCGGATTGAACTGCGCAATCGTCGGCAGCCCGAACAACCAGATGTTGATGACCAGAATCCCGAGCAGGGCGAACCCACGGAGGGCATCGAGGGCGACGATCCGGTCAGCGGGAGCCGTTGGACCAGATTCGTCTGAGCCCGGTGTCGTCTTCGGATTACCGGACGAATTTCTCGACATGAAAATAGCATATTTTTCCGGTAGTAAAATCCGTTTGATCTGCTACAGCGATCTCTGGGTATTGTACGCTGTTTTTGCCTTACCAGTTGGCGTATATCGCTATGGTCTGAACGTCTTGTTACCCTCGAGAACCCAGTCCAGCCCGGAGCGATCGCTCGAGAGTCGAACCCACCCTCGAGCGCTGTGGCTCGAGAATCGAAGACACGAGAGAACTCGGCTTTCCGTCGTATCCACACCTTGTGACCAGAGATACGTAAAGGAACTCGACCGGCCGGGTGAAGGACCCGGCGGCGTGCGCCGAGGGATCGCTTCGAGGCGAAGCGTGACCCCCCCTCTCCGTACTCACCGTCGAGGTTCCCCTTCCGAAAGGCCTAATCGGCCGCTGGCCCGAGTACGGCCAATGAGTCACCAGCTTCCGGACGTGCAGGCGACGTCGCCCGACGTCACCGTCGGCCTCAGTCAGGTCGGCGTCACCGGCGTCGAAAAGCTCGTCAAGATCGCCCGCGAGGACAAACGGCCGCTCGTCTTTACGGCGGAGTTCGAGGTCTTCGTCGATCTGCCGGGCTGGCGCAAGGGCGCGGACATGAGCCGCAACATGGAGGTCATCGACGAGATCTTAGAGGACGCGACCCGCGAGGAGGCCTACCGCGTCGAGGAGGTCTGTGGCGACGCCGCCGAACGCTTACTCGAGAAACACGACTACACGTCGAAAGCCGAGGTGTCGATGACAGCGGAGTTCATGCGCCGCGAGCAGACGCCGGCGACCGACCGCGAGACCCAGCACACCGTCGACATCGTCGCCGCCGCGACGGCGACCGACGAGGGCACCCGCGAGGAGATTGGTGCCGAGGTAACGGGGATGACCGTCTGTCCCTGCTCGCAGGGGATGTCCGCCGCGCGGGCAAAAGAGACGCTCGAGGATCTCGAGGTCGACGAGGAGACGATCACCGAGTTCTTAGAGGAAGTTCCACAGCCGGGTCACTCCCAGCGGGGCCACGCGACGCTAACCGTCGAGGCGGCCGGCGATCCGGACGTCGATTTAAACGACGTGATCGACATCGCCCGCGACGCGATGAGCGCACGCATCTACAACCTCGCGAAACGCCCCGACGAGGATCACATGACCTTCGCGGCACACTCGGACGCGAAGTTCGTCGAGGACTGCGTACGCTCGATGGCCGAGGGGGTCGTCGACGAGTTCGACCACCTCGCGGACGACGCCGTCATCACGATGAAACAGTCGAACGACGAGTCGATCCACCAGCACAACGCCCACGCCGAGCGCGTCGTCGAGATGGGACGGCTGCGCGAGGAAGTCAACGGCGAGTAATAGTAAACAGAAACAGAGCGTATTTTCCGTAGGAATATTTGTGACTGAGATCTTTAGTAAGATATTTATACAATACGGAGATAGAAATTGATGTCACGTGTCCCATCCCCGGGGCGCGTATTTTCGTGGCTCCTTCCCCGGAGCCGCTTACCAAACGGATAGCTACTTCATTCATGTTCAAAACCACCTATCTCATCATGAAATAATTCTTTTGCTTCCTCTCTATTGAGGACAGTGACAGACTTATCATCATTTAAATCCTCATATTCTCTCAGATTCCCTGCATGTTCGTTAAGAGAGATTAGGAGATCTTCGTCTGACATAAAGTCCCGATCGTGACTCTCATTAAAGAATTTCACACACCCATTATTCTCCATAGCAAACCGACATGCATGTTCGTATATATCTAATGATTTCGCCTTTTTATTACCCACCGACCCAGAATAAATGTATGTTGTCGGTGTTGGATAGTGAATGAGGGTTCTCACACTATCTTTAGTGTGTGGAATAACTTTCGAGAGCGGCGGATTTGAATCAAGAGCGACTGAGTCCACATAAGCAGAATTTTCTGGTGTTATCCTTTTCAGAAATTCATATATTTGCTTTTCATGCCATTCCGGAACATGCTGTTTAACCATATCCATCGTGAGATCAGCTAACGAAAGAAGAGGATACGTCCGATCTCCTTGTGGGACTACTTTGATATCATCAGCCATTGACCCAATTTCTAACCAGGCTGGGGAAACATTTCCTCCGAAATCGTCAGTAAGTATGTTCTTATGAACAGGCCAATCGTGGCTTGGCCAATCCTCTGGACGAACGTGCTCCCTTCGGAGATATTCCCATATCGCTATTATATTATAATATTTTTCTAGAATTGAATTCATGAACTCTTGTGAGTTCATCCGTCGCTTATCATCCTCATTGTCTTCAAAAACGGTTACCCACATAGGATCTAAGGATGTTTCAACAAACTGAATGTCACGAATATATTCAATTGATAATAACTCTGTAACGATATCTCGGCGTGCTTCTGCTCGTTCCCAATCTGGAACCCATCTAGTGATATCTTCGTCTTTTATGATTGGATGTTGTGTTCGAATACCATATTCCGACTTTTTATCCTCTATTATTGCCTCATATGATGAATTGAACTCACAGATATCATCTACAGCAATAGCAACTGAGGCTAAACTAATCCAATTTGGACGTTGGTCGTGGAATTTATACTTTGTTGAATCAGAAGCGACCCAGCCACTACTGTCCATAGACTTCTAGAAGAATAGTGGCGTTAAATATTTGCTGTACTTGTTAAAATTGCAAGGACTCCGCGTTTTCCCACCGCGGGACGAACTCCTCGCGGACGTTCGCGGCGAACTCCGGATCCTTGAGGTCGATCATCCCGAACGCGTCGCCCGAGGAGAGCGGGTTCGGGACCTGAATGCAGACCTCGATATCGTCGATGAGGTTGAACGAGCCGGTTACGTCGTCGGTCGTCCGAACGTCGAAATCGGCCCGGTTTTGGAGGACTCCCCGGTACCGCTCGCCGACCTTCTCGGAGAGCGACGACACCAAATGCCTGGTCATCAACACGTCGATCGAGACCCCGCGGTCCAGGGCGTCCTCGAGTTCCGCGGTGACGTCCTCGCTGACCGCCTGGATGTCCCGCTCGGGGACCGGATCGGCGGCGACCATCACGATCCGGTCGTCGGCCGCTGCCAGCCGCTCTAACAGGAGATCGGTCGTCTCCTCCGGACCGACCGCGGCCGTCCAGAACTGATCTTCGACCGGTTCGGCCGCGTCGAGTTCACTCGAGAGATCGTCGACGATCGACTCGTACTGGTCGGCTTTCTCCTCGAGTTCGCGTTTCTTGTCCTCGAGCAGCCGGTCGAGCGCGGTCGCGGGCTCGACTGCGACGTACTTTTTCGGTCGACTCGCCGTCTGGCTCCGGACGAGGTTGTACTGCTCGATGCTGTTCAACACGTCGTAGATTCGTCCCATCGGGACGTCGCTCGCACGAGACAACTCCTTGGCCGTTGTGGGTCCGGTCTGTAGCAGCGATCGATACGCCCGCGCTTCGTACTCCGAGAGTCCGAGGTCCCTGAGGCTGGCCATATCGTGAGAGAACCCACCGAAGAAACATAAACACTGTGGTAGTTTTGTGCGGCTGTGTGCAACTGCGATCCAGGGCCGCTATCAGTCGAGAACGTCCCTGACGCGCTCACTCAACTGTTCGGGAGTTTCGACAGCCGCCGACGTGCGTTCGTTCAACTCGACGCGTGCCGTCCCCGACTCGAGGTCGTCTGTCGCCGCCGGGACGACGACCTTCTCGTGGTCGGCCATGCGCAACGCCGCCCGGTGGAGGTCAGATCCGGGACTGTCGCCGACCCGGATCACCAGCGGACCCTCGAGCAGCCGCGACACCGCCGTCGCATACCGGGCGATCTGGACGCCGAACCGATCGCTCGCGCCGGCGAACGACTCGAGCGTTTCGCGCGCGACGGTCCGGTACCGATCCTCGCCGGTGAGGACGGCGAGATCGACCAGCGCGTCCGCGAGCGCGACGTTCGAGTCGAGCGGTCGCAGCGGACGCTCGAGCAAACCGACACCCGACGCCGGTCCGTCGAGAAACGACTCGCCGTCCCGGAGCCGATCGATCGTCGCATCCGCGACCGTCGTCGCGTCGGCCAGCGCGCCCGTCTCGAGGACGCTCCCGGCGGTCGTCAAGGCGGACAGCGCCCGTGCCTGGGTTGCAAGCAGACACGCCGACTCGGCGTCGGTCGGATCGTCGTCGTCCGCCACGGGCTGGCTGTGGACGTGTCGAACGACGCCGTCGGAGCGGAGGTCAGTCCGGAGCGTCTCGAGTGCGCGCTCGGCGTACCGACGGGCGCGTTCGTCGTCGGTGTAGCCGTAGTACGTCAGGAGCCCCTCGATCGCGAGCGCGTTCGAACCGGCGAAGACGCCATCGTCGACGGATGGCTCGGGTGCCGTCGCGCGGTCGGTGGCGTCGAGCCCGTGGGCCGCGTCCTCGCCGGGAGCCTGGCTGTTAGCGAAGGCGTCGATGTCGTCGTTCCACAGCGTGGTCGTCAGGAACTCGATCGTTCGCTCTGCGGGCTCGCGGTACTCGTCGGCCCCGGTGTGGAGGTAGGCGTTCGCGAACGCGCGGACCAACGCGGCGTTCGAGTCGAGGAGTTTCTCGTAGTGGAGTCCCGACCAGTCGCGCTCGGTCGCGAAGCGGTAGAATCCCCCGTCGTACTCGTCGAGCAAGTTCGCGCTCACGGCGTCGAACGACCGAAGTGCCATCTCTCGATCGCGCTTGAGCGCGAACTCGAGGGCGTCGGGGAGGGGAAACTTCGGTTCACCGCCCCAGCCGCCGGCGACCTCGTCGTAGGTCTCGGTCAGCTGGCCGAGCATGGCGGCCTCGACGTCGGGCGTGAGGTCGCCAGCCGGCGGGTCGTCCTCGCGTAGCGACCGCGGGACGCGGGCCGCGCCGTCGCCTTTGGTCTGCCACATCGTGCGCACGCTATCGAGCACCTGCCGCATGCCGTCGGGGCCGAGGTAGCCCGCGCCCGTCAGCACCCGGCCGTCGGGGGCGAGAAAGACGGTCGAGGGGAACCCGCCCATGTTGTACCGGTCCCGAACGCGGGGACGGCGGTCGACGTCGACGCGGATCGGAACGAAGCTGTCGTTGACGTTCGCTGCGATGCGTGGCTCCGCGTACGTCTCCGCGTCCATCTCGTGGCAGTGATCACACCACGTCGCAGTGAGCGAGAGCAAGGCGGGGACGTCGGCCTCGGCCGCCTCGTCGAAGGCTGCCTGGCCCCACTCGCGCCACTCGACGCGCGTCTCGTCGTTCATACCGAATCGTCCGGGCGTCCCGGGCGTAAGCCCTTCGCTCGAGGGTCGACAGCGATCACGCCGCCGATCCGACGGCGGCAACCGAACCTGACTCGAGAGTAAAGGGTTTTGACCCTCGGTCGGCTATACCGGGGCATGCTCCGGTGGATCTTCGCGCTGTTGCTCATCCCGTTTCTGGACGCGGTGATCCTCGCGATCGTCGTGAGCCAGACCGAGGTACTCGGCTGGATCGGGATGGTCCTGCTCGTCGTCCTCACTGGATTGATCGGGATGTTGCTCGTGCGCGCCGAGGGTCGGCGGACGCTTCGCAAGATGCAACGAACGCTCGCCCAGGGCGAGCCGCCGACGAACGAGTTGCTCGACGGCGGGCTCCTGATCGCCTCCGGCGCGTTCTTGCTCACGCCCGGGCTCGTGACTGACCTCATCGGCTTCATGCTCGTGCTCCCGCTTACCCGAATCCCCATCCGTGCGGGCCTCAAGCGGTTCGTGATCGTCCCCTACGCGGACAAGAAGACCGACGGGCTGATCAGCGGCACCGTCTGGACCTACGGCTTCCCCGAGGGCGACGGCGTCGGACAGGCGGGCTCGAGCACCGGCGCGAACGCCGGCTCGAGCGACGCCAACACGTACGATCTCGGCGAGGACGCCTACAGCGTGGACGACGGCACCGACTCCTATACGATCGACTTCGGTGACGACGCCTCGAGATCATCGGACACGAAAGACGACGATGAGCGCGATCGCCACGCTCGCTAGCGGTTCTCACGGCATCCGCGGAAAGAAACGCTTAAACGTACCACCCAGCAACTATTCAGTGCAGAGCGGGCCAATAGCTCAATTAGGTTGAGCGCCACTCTGATAAGGTGGAGGCTCTCGGTTCAAATCCGAGTTGGCCCACTACTTTTGCGACGAACGGACGTGAGGAGCAAATCGTGGATCAACTCGGATTTAAACCCTGGAAGTCGCAGCCCGCGAGCGGAGCGAGCAGGAACGTCTTCCTTCGGTTCAAATCCGAGTTGGCCCACTCAGCTTGTGAACGCGGGTCGCCTCCGTCCAGGAATTCCGATTAGGTCAAACGGTTGTCTGATGCGGATTGCTGTAACTATTTACCGGGGCAACCGCGCCTCGCCTTGCGGTTGCCCCGGTAAGGACTTACAGCAGTCAGTATGAGTGATGATTACCCTCGATACAATTCCGGAGCGGGAGTAGGCTCACCGCTCAAATACCACACACGGCCTGCAATGGCTGATTGCCGGTCGATCGTCCGCCGGTCTGCAATCGGTCGGGACCGACGCATCGCGGTCCTTGTCAAGACGCGTCGGGCGGCTGGTAGGATACTCGCTCCGAGAGGCCGTCATCGGGAGCTCTGACCGTGGTCGTCGCCCTCGAGAACGTTCGAAGCCGATATGCTTTTTACCGTATGTCCTCCTGTATCCGTGCTGTGAAGGGATCTGTCTTTCTCTGGGATCCGTCGACCAACGAGTGGATTCGTGGGCTCGTCGAGCCACTTGCCTCCGTGTTTGCCGCACTCACACATCTCGGTGACGGCGCGCTGTTGCTCGTCTTGGGTGTACTCATTTACTGGTTCGGCGCACTCGAGAGCCGCCGGGACCGAGTGTTCGTGATCGCCGTCGGGGTCGCGGCCCTGGCCCTGTCGGCTGGACTGAAAGGTGTCGTTCAGTTACCCCGTCCGGAAGTGGCGTTTGCGCCGGAGGGGTATCCTGGGTATTCGTTCCCGAGTGCCCACGCGATGGGCAGTGCGGCGTTTTACGGGGCACTAGCGGTGACGGTGGAGTGGAGTACCCGCCTCCGACGCTATCTTCTGGCCGGGAGCGTAATCGTGATCGTCGCGTTTTCACGGGTCGTGATGGGCGTTCACTATCTCGGTGACGTCGTCGTCGGCGTTGCACTCGGGCTCGCGCTGGTTGCCATCGGCCTCTGGACACGCGACGAAGGGCTGTTCGAGCCTGGCCCGATGTTTGCACTCGCGGTCGTCATCGCTGTTGTCGCGGCACTGCTTGGTTCCCGTGTCTTTCTGACGTTGACACTGGGCGCATCGATCGGCGGCTTGGTCGGCTGGCACTACATCGAGGATCGGCCGACCACCCAAAGCGGGGCTGCAGTCTTGGTACTCGGGTCCGTCACCCTCGTCGGTATCGCGGTGCTTCGTCTCGTCTCGATACTGGTTGGGGTTGCAGCCACTGGCGGAGCGTTTACGCCAGTGGCTTTCTTCGGGGAAATCGTTGGATACACAGTGCTCACTGCCGCGGTGTTGTTGCTTCCGTGGGTCGCGATGACGATCGAGGATCGACCGCTCGTCAGACGATTGCAGTCACAGCTTCCCTTTAGTAACCGGACAGTCAACGTCGAGACGACAAAACGGGGCGATTAAACCGAGCTCTTGCGCCCACATCTCGAATCGCGCGCGTCGACAGGTGGTATTATCCTCTCTCAGCCAAAGTAGTACAGACCCCGATGCTCGAGACGCTTGTGGACGTGCTGTTTGCCGTTCTCCTGTACGTGGGCTTTCCAGCCCTGTTCGCGGTCTTCGTGTTGAAAGGTGCGTTCGTCGGGAAACCGCTCCCGACATCGGTTATTCTGCCCGGATACGTGTTGGCAATCTCTGCGAACCGCATCGAGACCGCGGGTATCGTTCTCGTTTCGAGCGTCGGCTACGTCATCGGCCAACTGCTCATCTACTATCTCGCACGGCGCGAGGGACTGTCGTCGATCCAGTCGTCATCGCGGATACACATCCCGCCCGACCGGATCGACCAGGCCGAACGGTGGCTCGAGCAGTACGGCGGCATCGGTGTGTTCGTCACGAACTTCGTTCCGTATCTCCGTGGGCTGATCTTCGTCCCGGCAGGGATAGCGCGCTACCCGGTTTCGCCACTCGTGTTCTTTGCGTTCACGTCGACGGTGATCTATCACACGGCCATCGTCGCCGTCGCGGTTGGGGCAGTGCGGACGATATTCTAGTACTTCGACAAGCGTCGACTGCAGGGTCGAATCGAACCACACCACCGAATTCAGCCCTGCAGTGCAGGCGTGCCAAAGCACTAGTACTCGACCGCCAGTGATGTTCCGTAAACGCCTGATCGGGACGCTCTCCGCACGGACTCGAGCCCGCACTGAGAAAGACGAGTGCGTCCCTGATGAAGGCTGCTGGCCTCGAATACGTCGGGAACCGACGAATCGGACTCTACTGCCGGGTTCGACGACTCGATATCACGAGTGTTCGATCTTATGCCCGGGTAGTTCGTACGGATTGCTGTACCTGTGTGCCGACGCACCCGGGACCCGTTCTCCGGGTGCAGCGGTACTGACGGACAGCAGACCGTATCACACCGTTACGATGGGGTTACGACCGAGTAATCTACGGAATGGACGGAGAGTAACCTGAACGTTAGGAACGCTGCGTGTGTGAGTTGCGTATGGATTTTTCGAGACGGACGACCGCGGATCGACCGATGGGAAGACGATCGCTGGTACGAGCATGTGGTATGGTCGGTATCGCTGGCATAGCGGGATGTCTCGGCGACGACGACGGCACAAACGGTGGCGGGAACGCCAACGGTGGGACCGACACGAGCGATCCAGCCGGTGACGGGACAACTCAAACCGAGGCCGAAAGCGCAGGAGAGGGTGGCGGCGAGTCGATTCGACTCGAGGCCGAAGATGGGTGGACGGATCCCCACGACGGCGTCGAGATACCGGATGATCCGGGGACGGCGATCATGACGGTCGGCGACGAGACGGTGGAGTTGTCAGGGATCGCAAGCGGGGGCGAGCTATCCGAGGGAGACGTCAGTGCGACCGGTGCACAACGGTTCGAGATTCAGGGCACGTTCCGCGGCGGCCAGTACCGTGACTACGGACTCGAGGTCAACGTCACGCGTGTGATCGGTGTCGAGGATACGATGGGGCAGTGGGCGGAGTCCGATTCGTTCGGTTTCACCCGTGACGACGGTATTCGGCTCGGGAACGTCATCTATCGACTGTACGAGGACGGTCGCCTCGCGGACGACGAGATCGCGGGCGAACTCGACGGTCGGCGGTTTACCGACGAGCCGTTCGTTCACATCGACCGGGACGGAATCCTGACGGTCGTCGAGGAGATCGATAGCCACGAAGACGAGTCGTTGAACGGCCGCTTCGAGTTCGGCGCTCGACTTCCGGACGGCTGGAACGAGATGTAGGGAGGGAACGACACCGCGGCGAGAGCGGATCGCGTCGACGTTACGCCACTCGCTGTGTCGTCGTCACCGACCTGGCGCTCGAGTCGCGTTCCTGTTCGGCCTCCTCGAGCGACGGTCTGTCGGCTGGCGAGGCGGGTTCGCCCCAGTTGTGGTCGTGATCGCGCGTTCCGTGCTGTACCCGTTCCCGGTTCGTGGATATCGGCGTCAACTACGTAGACGGTAGTGTCGGTGGCGAAGGAGACGATGTCGTCGACGCCGTCGGGACAGTTCGTGCCCGTTCGTTGGCTTCTGACACCCACTCATATGAATCGTTGTCGCGTGTTACCGGTGACTGATACGGATTACTGTAGCGATGTACCGGTGAGACCGCCGTCCGGGTCGCGGCCCCACCGAAAATGATCTACAGTAAACCGTATGACGACCTCATCCGAGCGATCACCGGCACCGACGACAACAGTCCGTATCAGGACCTCGCTTTCGGATCTAGCACTGGTTATCCCGCCGCCCTCGCGGAGACTGGTCCAGCCACGGTGCTGTCCCAACCTGGCCGCTGTCTCGCCCCATCGCGACCGACTGTCGTCGAACTCCGGCCGGTCGAGTTGCTTCTGAGAATATAGTTTCTGAATTATACACTTACCTCGAGCACAGTGGATAGGTTACATTGAAGTAATCCCGAAGAAGGGGTTGCAGAATTTCAGCAACGGCCAACCAATCGTGTCGAATTAGTAACATAGAGTGGTGAAATATGGTTTTTTAGCACCTACAACGGAGATAATAGGGATAATCGAATTCACACCGAATCGGTTTGGGGATCCCGACCAATGAGCGATTGTCGAAGGTACCGGCGTTTCTCTGCTTTTCCCGATTCGCCCATCTATTACCAATATAATTACATAGACTATATTATGTTGGAGTTTGAGTATGTTGGCATGGGAGCGGATCCAGACATGAGGGAAGCACAGCAAACGTTAGAAGAAACGGAGCCATCCCGTGGGTTGAAAAACCAGGTTCCGCCGAACGAAGAGGTTCAGTGGGTTGCCAAACAGGACTTACGGACGGCGTGGCTGAGCCTCATCTTGCACAAACTGAAGATGGTCGTCATCATGTTCATCTTCGGAATCGTCGCCGCAGTCTTCGCGATAGGTGCGTTAGACGGGGTTCTCTGGGGGTTTCTCGCGTTTCTCGCCGTCGGGATCGTCGCTCCGATCGGGTGGGTCGGCTACAAATACTACTACCTGAAAAATACCATCATCGAATACGCGGCTACGGACCAACAGTTCGTCAAGTACAAGGAGACGCCATCGACGACCAGAAGCGAGAGTCTTCCCGTCAACCGTGCCAAGGACGCCTCCTACAGACAGGACCGGTGGGACAAGTTCCTCGATACTGGAGATATCTACATTCAGGGGATCGGTAGGGCCGGGAGCATGAGGATCAAAAACATCCCCCATTCGGAAGCAGCACACCGGATGATCCAACAACAGATCGCGAACTCGGAGCAAGTCGACGACATGGGCGGGATGCAACAACGCAATGCCCGACAGGGTAACGTGGCCCACTAAACCAGCGACGAGTCGAGTGGCGGCGTAATCCGGCATCCCCCTCGTTCATTCTCCTCACGGACTTTCGAAGAAATCAATAGTTACTTAGCGACGAACAATCCTTGTTCGGGTACCATGTCGGTCCTCTCGACAGAAGACGAAGGAAAGTTCCTGATGGACGTCAGGGGCGAACAGATTGGAATCGTCACCGAGATCGATCCGATCGAACAGGTCGCCTACGTCGACCCCGAGCCGAGTCTCACGAACGCCTGGATCCAGAGCCTCGGCCGCGGTAGCGCCGGCGAGGACGACCTCGAGATTCCGGCCGACAACATCGAGACGATCACCGATTCGGAGGTTCGCGTCGACGCGAACCTCAGTAGCGACGCCGAGCCCGATTCCTGATTCGAACGGCGCTTCGACGCCGACCGAATGTCTTGCCAGCCCGAGGTGAATCGCTCGGGCCGTCGCACCGAGAAGTAAGCGCTTATATGGACGGCGACGACACTGCGAGACGATGATCTCCGGTGTGGCCGACTACGGCGTCGACCTTTCGATTCACCCGAGCGACGTCGACGACCTCCTGTCCGTCGAGCCTGCTGACGTCGAGGCGCCGTCGGAACTTACCTTCGCGCGGAATGTGTTCGTCCCGTTGACGACCGCGTGTCGGTACACCTGTACGTACTGTACCTACTTCGACCCGCCGGGACAGGCCTCGTTACTCTCGCTCGAGGAGGTCCGCGAGATCTGTCGCCAGGGCGCCGATGCCGGCTGTACGGAGGCGCTCTTTACCTTCGGCGATGATCCGGACGACCGCTACACCGAGATCTACGCACAACTCGAGGAGTGGGGCCACGACTCGATCCACACCTACCTCCGGGCGGCCTGTGAAGTCGCACTCGAGGAAGGCTTGCTGCCCCACGCGAACCCGGGCGACCAGACGATCGAACAGATGGAGACGGTGGCGGACGTCAACGCCAGCATGGGCGTGATGCTCGAGTCGACGGCCGAGGTCGACGCCCACGCGGGTCCGCGTCGGAAGGAGCCGGCTCAGCGGCTGCGGACGATCGAAAATGCGGGGAAGCTCGACGTGGCCTTCACGACGGGAATTCTCGTCGGCATCGGCGAGACGTGGCGCGACCGGGCCGAGAGCCTGCTCGCGATCCGTGAGCTACACGACCGGTACGATCACGTCCAGGAAGTGATCGTCCAGCCGGTGGTGGACAACGAGCGCTGGTCCGGCGGAACCCCCGACACGGAGACGATGCGACGGGTGACGGCGATGGCCCGCGCCGCCTTACCCGAGGAGGTGTCGGTACAGGTGCCGCCCAATCTCGCGCCTGCCCGCGAGCTGATCGACTGTGGGGTGGACGATCTAGGCGGGGTCTCCCCTGTGACGGACGACCACATCAACCCCGAGTACGCCTGGCCCGCCCTGCGGGAACTCGAGGAGATCGCCGACCACGCGGGCGTGCCGCTGGGCGAACGCCTGCCGGTGTACGAGCGATACCTGCCGGCAGATCTGCGAACCGACGGCTTCGAGGGCGTGCCGGCGGACGGGACAGGCGATCCGTCGACCGGCGGGGCGAACGACGCGTCGGCCGGGAACTCGAACAGTAGTGGGGAACGCGAGTGGATCTCGCCGGCGATCCGGGCGGCGCTGACGGCGGACGACGAGGCGGGACGGCGCTACCGGGGCGTCCTCGAGTCGGACGGGTGAGGACGAGACGAAAGACGCCTACATCGGCGCGGTAGCCGACGTTCTCGACGATTCCGTTCTGACCGCCAGCCCGGCCGACTTCGAGACGTTGGGCGTCCCCGTCGAAACGTACTGACGATCCCCCCGCTCGTCGTGAGCGGTCTCTACTCTCGCTCGAGCGGCTGACTACGACAGTACGATTGGACCGCGAGTGCGGGGACGTGACAATCTTCGAGTACTCGGACGCAGTGCCCGTCTCGAGGCGGGTATCGTTCGTTCGGCGGCCCGAGAAGTCGCCGTTAGGGACCAGCGCTATCCCCGTTAGGAACTAACGTCTAGCGTATGAGACTCGCACACGTACAGTCGCTCGAGGAGTTCGGTACGCGGTCGCTCGTCGTCCACGGGATCATGGTGATCACGTTCGCAAACGCCGTACTGGCCGGGTTGTTCGTCGGCGGCGAGATCGGGCTCGTCTCGTTCGTCGCCTTGCTCAACCTCACCGCCGGGCTCTGGATCGCTCACTCGATTCACTCGCTCGGGAACGTCGGCCCGGACGCCGAGTACCGGGGGGTGATCAACGAGTTGTTCGAAACGAGCGAGGGACACGAGGATGGGTTCGATACCGGCCGCTTTGGCCGCCTGCTCGCGCTGATCGCCGCCGTAACCGCCATCGCGCTCCTGACGTCGGCACAGGTGCTCTCGGGGGCGATTTTCTCGATCGCCGTTGTCGCAGTCGGCGCGGTCGCGGTCGTGACCGCGATCGTCGGCTTCCTCATCGCGCTCGGGGCAGCGTACGACGACGCCGAGCGGGCGACACTCGCCAGCGCTCCCGACGATCGGAACGCGGATAGCCGACCAGTCGCCGATCGGTAACTCGGGAGATGATCAGCAGTTACATCCCACCTGTCGTGGAGTTGTGCGAGTTCTCGAGCGCGTCTCACTCCCGCTCGCCCGCACCTAACGCCGCTTCGCCGACCTTCTCGTGGCCCTCGATAACTTCTTTTCCGCCCATGTACGGCCGCAGCGCCTCGGGGATCGTGACGGTGCCGTCTTCGTTCTGGTAGTACTCGAGGATCGCCACCATCACCCGGGGGAGCGCGAGGCCGGAGGCGTTCAGGGTGTGCAGGTACTCCGCCGACTCGTGACGCTCGGGGCGG
Source organism: Natrialba sp. INN-245 (assembly GCF_009807105.1). Taxonomy (NCBI): domain Archaea; kingdom Methanobacteriati; phylum Methanobacteriota; class Halobacteria; order Halobacteriales; family Natrialbaceae; genus Natrialba; species Natrialba sp. INN-245. The sequence continues at coordinate 179,278 of NZ_WUBV01000008.1, forward strand.
TATCGGAGCCCGGAGCGCCGGGCCTGGTAATCCTCGAAGTTAGAAGCACTCGAGACCTCGAGCCAGCGTCCGCCTTCCTCGGGGCCGTCCTCGAAGTCGTCGCCCGGTGCCCAGACCTCGATGTCGTAGGTCTTCGCGGAGGCGAAGGTGAGGTCGCCGGTACAGAGTTCGAGGATGCGGTAGGGGAGCCCGAGCCGTCGGAGGACTGCCTCGGCTTCGTCGAGGAGTCCCTCGAGGCGGTCGTAGCTCTCCTCGGGTTCGACGAAGTTGACGAGTTCGACTTTGTTGAACTGGTGGACGCGGACGATACCGCGGGTCTCGGTTCCGTGTTCGCCGGCTTCACGCCGGAAATTCGGCGTATAGGCCTGGTGTTTGAGCGGAAGGTCGTCTTTCAATAGGATCTCGTTTGCGTACATGTTGGTGACGGGGACCTCCGCAGTAGGACAGAGCCAGAGATCTTCTTCCTCGTAGGGATCGTCGTTGCTGGCACCGAGACGGTAAGCGTCGTCGGCGAACTTCGGTAGCTGACCGGTCCCTCGCATCGACGCGCTCTTGACGGGAATCGGCGGAAAGAGGTCGACGTACCCCTGCTCGCGGTGAACGTCCATCATGAACTGGACCAGCGCGTGCTCGAGTCGGGCGCCGTCGCCTTTGAGGAAGTAGAAGCCGGATCCGGTGGTCTTGGCGGCGCGTTCCTCGTCGATGACGTCGAGATCTTCGCCGAGTTCGTAGTGGGGGACGACGTCGTCGGGAAGTTCGCGCAGGTCGTCGAACCCCCAGCGTCGGTCTTCGACGTTGTGACGCTCTTCGAGCCCGAGGGGAACGCTCTCGTGGGGGACGTTCGGGACCTCGAGGAGCCGTTCCTGGAGTTCGTCGTGAAGTTCGTCGGCCTCGGCCTCGACGGCCTCGATTTCGTCTTTGAGCTCCCTGGATCGTTCGATCGCCTCCTCTCGCTCGTCGTCTTTTCCCTCGGCGACCAGTTTTCCGATCTGCTGGGTGATCTCGTTGCGATCGTGGCGCAGGTCGTCGCCGCGGGCTTTGAGTTCCCGCCATCGCTCGTCGATCTCGAGAATCTCGTCGAGGTCGACGTCCGCACCCCGATTCTCGAGGGCGTCGCGTACCTCATCGGGGTTCTCGCGCAGGTAAGTCCGGTCGAGCATTTGCCGGGGATTCACTGCGCCCAGCCAAAACCGTGTCGGAAGGCGGCGTCTCCGAGGCGTCACGCAATCCCCCCGTCGGGGACGGACCACGCGGGAAACGTTTTTTTCGACGCGGGACGCTGGTTTCGAGTATGGACCCGCTCGAGGGGGAGGCGTCGTCGGTATCGGTCGAGTACGAGCCCGTGAGTGTCAAAGAGATCCTCATCGAGATGAAAGACACCGCGGAGCTGTTGATCGATCTCTCCTATTCGGCGGTGTTACACCGCAACGAGGACCTCGCGAGGGAGGTGCTTCGTCTCGAGGAGCGGATGGACGTCCTCGAACTCAAGGGGCGGATGAGTCTGATGATGGCCGTCCGCAACCCCGGCGACGCCGAACAGCTCGCACCGGTGCTGGGCATCGTCACCGCGGCCGACGACATCAGCGACGCTGCCGGCGACATCGCGAAGATCGTCTTAGAGGAGATGGGACTGCCGGAGGCGATGCGCGCGGCGCTCCCCGAGGCGACCGAGACGCTCGTCCGGGGCGTCGTCGACGTCGATTCGGCACACGCCGGCCGGACGCTCGAGGAGATCGACCTCGAGTCCGAGACCGGCGTCCGCGTCATCGCGCTCCGCCGGGGCGACGACTGGTTGCTCAACCCCGGCCCGGAGACGACTATCGAACCGGAGGACGTCGCGTTCCTCCGCGGTCCGGATCCGGCGATCGAGGGCGTCTACGAGTCGTTGACCGGCGACACCTACGAGTTGCCAGTCGTCGACGCACCAGACGTCGCTGATCTGGAGCGTGCCGTCGACACCATCGTTCACATGAAGAACCTCTCGGAACTCGCGGTCGATCTCGCCTACAGCAGCGTGCTGTTCGACAGCGAGAACTTAGCCGAGGAGGTCAGAAACCTCGAGGTCGAAGTCGACGCCCTCGAGTCGCGATTCGAGGCGTGGACGCTGCGGGCGGCCGCGGACGCCGAGGATCCGATTTCGCTACGCGGGCTGATCCGGCTTGGCAGCAGTACGGAGGTGATCAGCGACGCCGCAGTCGACATCACCGAGGGCGTGCTTCGCGACCTCGACGTTCACCCGGTCGTCCAGCTTGCAGTCCAGGAAAGCGACGAGATCATCACGAGCGTCGAAGTCGAAGCGGGAAGCGAACTCGACGGCACCGCGGTGACCGGCGGCGTCCCCGACGCGGAATCGACCATGTCGGTAATCGCCATCCGCCGGCCGGGTGACGGCTGGCTACTGGTCGGCGACTCGGACGTCGAACTCCAGGCCGGTGACGTCCTCATCTCGAAAGGGACTCGGACGGCCGGCGAGGCGTTCGACGCGCTCTCGGCGGCGTGATCGTCGTCGGTCCCGTTCCGCCGTCGCCACCGGTGCACTCGAGTGAGGGATTTACCGGCTCTCGACTCGCCGGCGTGGTCCGAACCCCACGAGAACGGTGACGTTTCGTGCCATAGGAGAGACGTAACTCCGGGACGAGTCTCATAGCGATCGGATACTTTTCATCCTCCTTGGAGGGGCCACTGTCATGGATTCGGACGGGCCGTCGGTACTGGTTCTCGACGGCGATTACGATACGTCGCTGGTGATCGCAAAAGAGCTAACCGAGGATCTCGAGGCGACGATCGTCGGGACGGGAACGACGCGATACAGCCGGCTCCTTCGGTCGACCTACTGCGATTACGGCGCGGTCGTCCCGCCGCCGGACGATCCGACCTACGCCGATGCGGTGGCCGGGGTGATTCGTTCGGCTCGCCCCGACGTGGTCTTGCCGGTCGGCTACGAATCGATGGCGGGCGTCGACGGGATCCGGTCGGCGATCCCCGACGACGTCTCGCTGTGTCTCCCGCCGTCGGACTCGTTTCGGGCCGCCGTCGACAAGGCGGCGACGCTCCGACAGGGGAGTCAACTCGGGATCGAGACGCCGATCGACTACTCGAGACGCGTCGCGGATCTCGCGGCCGACGGTCGGCCGGACGTCTCGGATCACCTCCCGTTTCCGGTGTTTCTCAAGGCGCGTCGGGAGAACGGCTCGGCGACCACGTCACCCGTTTCCGATCCCGAGGCGTTCTGGGAGAGCTACGACCGGATCGCGGCGGCCGCGCCACGCGGTGACGTTCTCGTCCAGGAGTACGTCGATGGCTCGGATTCGACGTACGGCTGTGGCGTACTCTGTTTCGACAACGCGGTCGAACTGACGTGCGTTCACGAGGAGCTTCGGTCGGTGCCACGTCACGGCGGGAGCGGAACTCACCTCCGCCTCGAGCCCGAGGAATCGATCGCTCGAGACGCGACCCGCCTGCTCACGACGATCGGCTGGGACGGCGTCGCCCTCGTCGAGTTCAAGCGCCGGGCCGACGGAACGTTCGTCCTCATGGAGATCAACCCGAAGTTCTGGGCCTCCTACGCACTCGCCCGCCGCTTTGGCTATCGGTTCGCCTCGACCATCGTCGCAGGTTGCCTCGATCTGGCGGTCGAGACGCCGGTCGGCTCGCCGGCCGAGCACGGCGAGATGGTGTTTCCACTCCGCGAGTTGCAGTTCCAACTCGAGAATCGAGAAGAGGCCTCCCCCACTGAGTACGCGGCGACCGTCTGCAGGCGAACCGCAGCCTGGGATGTCGACCACCGAGATCTGGGTGCCTGGCTGGTTCCACCGGTGTCGCTTCTGGCGAAGCTCCCGACTATCGACGTTTCGTCCCCGACGAGAGGTACCGAATCAACCGTGCGGGACGAGCGGAGAGGGGTCGAGGCGTGAGCCGGTTCTCGAGTCTCCCTCGGCTGGGCCTGTCGGCGGATCACGACTCCGGCGGCGAGCGAGTCGATTCCGGGAGTCTGGAGACACTCGAGTCGGACCCGTACTACTGGCTCTGTCGAGACGCGCTCCGCTACGCGAGCGAGCGCGAGTACACCGGCTGGGACTACGCGGATGGGCTCAGCAGCGCCCTCGTTCAGTCGCTCCCGTTCGAACACAGGTACCTGAACCTCGCCGTCCAGGAGACAATCAAGCGGGCACCGATCAACCTCCGGCCGCTGTTTCTCGTCGAGCAGCGGCGCAACTACAAGGGGGCGGCCCTGTTCGCCCTCGCGAACCTCGAACTCTACGCGCTGACCGGCGAAGCCGAGTACGCCGGCGACGCCGAGGAACTACTCGAGTGGCTGATCGCCGAGTCGAACGACTGGTGTTCGGGCTTCGGCGGTGGCGGCCACCGCCACCCACTGCAGGACCTCTCGAGTGCGACCGCCTCGACGCCGGGGGAAGTCTCCGGGGTCGTATCGACGACGTACGCCGTTCGGGCGCTCCTGCGAGGAGCCGACGTCCTCGCCGAACCCCGGTACGCCGACGTCGCACGGACCGCCCGCGCGTTCGTCCTCCGTGACCTCGAGTACACCGACATCGACGAGGGCGCGCGGATCAACTACACCGCCTCGCGGGACGGCTCAGCGGGCGGAGGCGAGTCGTATACCCTGAACGCGAACGCGATCGGGGCCCGCCTCTTGCTCGAGTTGGCGGACCGCTTCGACGACCGACGCTCGCTCGAGGCCGCGACGGCGATCCTCGACTACGTCGCGAGCACGCAGACAGCCGTCGGCGGCTGGATGTATACCGACCCGCCGACGGCTTCGCATCTGTCGATGGATAGCTTCCACAACGGCTTCATCCTCGAATCGTTCCTTCGGTACCAGGCGGTCACCGGCGACGATCGGTACGCGAGCACGCTCGAGCGCGGCCTCGAGTTCTACCGCGAGCGGCTGTTCGACGGCGGTGCGCCCCGATGGGACGAGTCGAGTACCTACCCAAGAGACGTCCACGCGGCCGCACAGGGGATCGTCCTCTTTGCCGAACTGGGCGACCTCGAGATGGCCCGCCGGATCGTCGACTGGACGCGCGAGGAACTCCACGCCGGCGGCGGCCAGTTCTACTACCAGAAACGCCGGTTGTACACGAAGCACTTTACCCTGATGCGGTGGTGCCAGGCCTGGATGGCGTTTTCGCTCTCGCGGTATCTCCGGCGCCGGTACGAACTCGAGCGGGCGTAGTTCGTCCACTGGCTCGAGCGCCAGTAAGGCGACTGTACGCTGGGAAGCCGGTTCGTAATTATGGTGACGTCTCCCGAACCGCCTGCCCTAGATGGGGCTGGACGTTCGTCACGTAGAAAGCATCGAGGCGGTCAACCGAAATCAGTGGAACAACGTCGTCGACCAGTCGGATCTCAGCTGCGTCTATCATCGATACGAGTGGCTCCGGGCGGTCGAGGAGGGGCTCTCCCACGAGCCGAAACACCTCGTGGTCTCGAAAAGTGAGAATCCGGTCGCCGTCTTCCCAAACTTCGTCACCGACCTCGGGCGAATCAACCGGCTGAGTTCAATCAGGCCCGGCTACGGCGGCCCAGTCACGATGACCGACGAGGAGGAGGCCCTCGAGTTGCTCCTCGATTCGGTCGCGGAACTGTGCACGGGACGGATCCTCTTCGACGAGATCAGGACGTACGACCAGAACTACGTCCGCTATCACGAACTACTCGAGGCGAAGGGCTACCGGCCGACGATCCTCACCTGTCGGTTCACGCTCGACCTCTCGCGTGGCTGGGAAACGCTGTTCTCCGAGATGGACGGAGAACGCAGGCGAGGGATCAGACGCGGCCACGACTCCGACTTCGAGGTCGTCGAGGAGGATCTCGACGGGCGAACGCTCGAGGAGTTCTACCGCGATTACGCGGCGGTGGCCGACCGCGTCGGTCTGCCGACCCATCCGCGGTCCTTTTTCAGGGAATTACACGAGTTCGACGACCGGATCGTGGTGTTCTCGCTCCGTGTCGACGGCGGAACGCAGGGCAGGTACATGTACCTGTTAGACGAAGAACAGTCGACGCTCCAGCACCTCTTCACCGCGGTCACGGAGGCCCACTTCGAGTATCACGCCCCGGAGTTGCTCCACGAACACGCGATCAAGTGGGGGATCGAGGAGGGCTACGACACCTACGAACTGCGCGGGTCGCCGCCGGATTTCCGAAACGGCGTCTTCCGGTTCAAGGAGTACTTCGGCGCGGAGACGATTCCGCTACTGGTCTACGAGCGCGGCCACCCCGCGCCCGCCCTGCCGGTATTGAACGCCGGGCGGACGATCTCGAGACGGCTCGAGTCCTGAAACCGGCGGTCAATCCGCACCATTGGTTAGTTCCAGACCGTCTCGATTCCCGCATCGCGGACGATTTCGTCCGTCGTGATGATCGTATCCGTCTCTCACGTTCGAGACGTACCCACGCGTTCTCGTCGATATTTCTGTTTACCAGTGACGGTGTGTGAACAGGACGAGGGAGTGTTGTCCTACAACAGAGAGCGGAACTCCCCCCTATCGTCCCATTGGTCGACCCGTTCTCGGACCTGTGTGTCTTTTTCGAACAACGACCGTAGCGACGACGCAACTGCCCGTCGTACTCGGTATTCGTCGTCGTCCGAAAGCCGGTATGCGAGGTCGAGTGCGTGCTCGTTATCCCGTCCGTAGGCACCCCCGATTGCCTTGGCGACGTTCCACCTCGTCCGCACGTTTTCGGAGTCGCTCCACCGGTCTAGATACGTTCGCCCGACTGCTGGGTCCTTGTTTGCGACGAAACTCACGGCGAATCCGCCACAGCTTTTCTGTACGTACTCGTTCGAATCCGACATCACGCGATCGAGGATTCGGAGCGCCGGATCGACGTGATCCTCCGGGATCCCCATCAAGCCGACTTCACAGGCCCGACGAACGTAGTTATCGTCGTGTTCGACCCACGCGTACCAGGTCTGCTCGACCTGTTCGAACGAGTGGGCGTTGACGTATTTGAGTGCCATCGCGACGCGCTCTCGCACGCGCCAGCTTTCGCTCCGCGAAACCTCCTCGAGATAGCCGAGTCGGTCCGGCAGTTCGTCCTCGGCGACCGCTTTCCTGGCCCAGGCTTCGACTTTGAACGCCGTCTCGTCCCGGTTAGTCGCCTCGAGCGCCTCGATATCTTCCCACTCGTGGTCGCAGGAGTACTGATCCGCCAGTTCACGGATCTCCGGGAGGCTACAGCTATCCAGATCCTGTTCCATTGGTTTCTCTTTCTATCATTCTGGACGATAATAATTCCGTGTTAGTGAAACACCGACAGCTGGAGGAGGAAGTAGAGTACCAACAAGAGCACGGACGCGAACCCGGCAATTCGAGGGGATCCGGCCAGTCGTTGATGGCGTTCGGGAAGCAGTTCCGGGACTGCATACAAAACCCACAGTAGTCCGAAGAGAAGGTTGATATCCGACCCGAAACCGCGGACGATACTTCCGTAGACGTACAACCCGAAAAATGGGAGACTGATCGCGACGTAGCTCGTTCCCGTCCAGACCTCGTCGGGTTCTCTGAACAATCTCGTTTTCACTCGTTCCGTCGCTGATCGGTCGGTTGACACGAGACACGTCGGTAGTGACTACACGTTCACATATGGTTTCCGACCCGTAACTCACGAAGAATGCGCTGTGTGAAAGCGGATCGACGAACTCACCTTGAACCATCACGACACTGGATTGCCGGGAATCACCGTTTCACCCACCGCTCGAGTACCCACCAGTCTTGATTCGCTCACGAAACGTGGGCCACATGCAGCCCAACATGTATTGCACAGCGGCCCGTTGGGCCAACTATGCCAGCCGAGAACGTCCCCGAGTCGACGACCGTCAGCGATCGAGGGATGGTCACGATTCCGGCATCGTTGCGCCGGCGTCTCGACATCGAGGCGGGCGACAAGATTCGGTGGGACCTCGACGAGGACGGGAACCTTACGGTGGAAGTCGTCAAGCAGCGACACGGTGCGTTCGACGATTTCGATCCCGTTTCGATGGGCGGAGATGGGCTAGAAACGCACGATCTGGCAGGTCACGAATCTGACTCCACGCTCTCGGAGGATTCGTGATGCACGTCGCGGCCGTCGATACGGCGGTTCTCGTCGGGATAGTCGATGCTGACGACGGGAACCACGCCGCCGCTACGGAGATCGTTCGAGCGATGGACCACGGCGACCTCCCGGTGGGACGTGTGATCGACTACGTCATCCTCGAGACGTTGAACTGGATCCACAGCCGCCACCGTCACGAGAAAGCACACGAGACTTACGCTCGCCTGAACGAATCAGCCGGATTCGAGATCCACCACACAGCACAGAAGGACTTCCTGCGAGCACTCGAGCTATTCGAAACCCACGACGGACTCTCATTCGGCGACGCATCGATCGTCGCGTACATGGAACGCGAAGGAATCGAATACGTCTATTCGTTCGATGACGACTTCGATGCCGTGGACGGAATTACCCGGTTGGACACTCCACATAATCCGTTCGGGTGATGGCGTTCGGCAATAATCTGGTCGCCTCGACCGACGAACTGTAGCCGGCGATGAAACAGGACGTCACGACACTCGATTGCCGGGAATCATTGTCTCGCCGACGGCTCGAGCCGCGAAGCCGACGTTTCGCTTCCCTCGATTGAGGACCCATCGCTTCCAGCGTTCGCCGTAGGGGACGAACTGGGAGAGGTCGTACTCGCGGGCCAGTTCGCGCTGGGCGTCCGGGCGAACGCCCATCAGCATCTGGATCTCGAAGTCGGTGTCGTGGCGGCGTCCGAGCTCCTGTGCGTACTCGATCATGTCGGGATCGTGTGTCGCCACGGCAATGGCACGGTCGCGGCGCTGGAACGCCCGCTCGAGGAGGGTTCGGTACGCGCGATCTCGCCGATCGGGATCGGTGTGCGCGATGGCCTCCGGCCGGGGGTAGGCACCGCCCTTGACGAGTCGCAGGGCCGCGTCGGTGTCGGCGAGTCGATCGAAGTCCTCTCGAGTGCGGTAGAGGTCGGCCTGCAGGCAGACGCCGATCCCGTCGCCGTACGCCGCGGCGAGGTCGACGGCCGCCTCGAGCGTCGCTTCGATGGTTCCGTGTTCTTCCATGTCGAGCCAGACGAAGACGTCGCGGTCGCGGCCGCGTGAGACGATCCGCTTGAGTTCGCCTCGAAAGACGGAGTCATCGAGATCGAGTCCGAGCTGGGTCGGTTTGACCGAAATCGCGGCCTCGCCCTCGAGGGTGGCGAGGCGGTCGGCGAGCGCACGATACTCAGCGGCGTCGGCTTCGACGCTCGCCCGGTCGTCGTGGTGGGAGCCGAGCAGGTTCAACAGTGGGACGACTCCCTCGCGGTCCAGCCGGCGTGCGTACTCGAGTGCCTCGATCGCTCTCTCGCCGGCGACGAAGCGGTTCGCGACGGGCGGGATCATAGCGGACGAACCAGCCTCGAGCGGTTAGTTAGGGTGTCGTTTCGGGGTCGTCCCCGATGCACGTCGTCTCGGAACCATCCCGCGGACCATGTGGGGTGTGACCAACACACACGAAGGAAAATTTATAGTTCACGATCCCTCAGTCAGGTCAACCGAGTCTCTACACCCGACTCGAGTCCCAATGAAGCTCCTCACCTGCAACGCCGGTTATCTGCTCGGATACGGGAACGTCCTCGGTGGCTACGTCCCGCCACCGATCGGATCGGTTCTCGGCGATGCCGAGGTCGAACGCCGGAAACTCGAGCAACTCGCGTCGGTGATCGATCGCGAACGCCCCGACGTGGTGTCGCTTCTCGAAGTCGATCGGGGCTCCCATCGAACCGTCACCGACTGCCAGTTTCGAACTCTCCTCGAGTCACTCCGGGAACGCGGACTTTCCTACGGCGGCGACGTCGCCAACAAGTACGGTAACGGCGGGCTCGTCGAGTCGGTGCCGTTTTTCGGCCACCTCGCGAACGCGGTCCTCTCGAGGGGAGATCGTCCGACGAGGGCACACTACCTCTCGGCCGGTCAAAAGCGCCTCGTCCTCGAGGTCGAACTCGCCGCGGACGCGGTCTTGTTCGCCGTCCACCTCTCGCTCGGCGCCCGGAGCAGGGGCCGCCAGTTCCTCGAACTGGCGGAATTGATCGAGCGACGAGCCGGAAGCCGTGACGTGATCGTGACGGGCGATTTCAACACCTTCGACGAGGCGGGCGAACTGGCCAGCTTCGCGGATCGGACGGGACTCGAAATGCGCGTTCCCGGCGAAACCGTTCCGAAGCGGCCCCTAGACGAGTTTTTCGTCGAGTCGCGAACGCTCGATCTCTTCCTGTGTTCGCCGACGATTGCCGTCGAGCGCTGTGACGTCCTCGACGTCCAGCTATCCGATCATCGACCGATCGTCCTCGAGACGGGCTGGTGACTGTTCGGCCGTTCGAGTGGCGAGACGACGAGCGTTCGAGTGTCGTTTCGGGACACGAGGAACGACACCTTCAATTCAATATCCCTGGACGAATACAGCGTGCAATGAGCGAAGCCGAACTCGAGCCCTCCGTCGGACTGTTGAGTACGAACGGCACGGGCCGCGGGGTTCGAGAGGGAATCTCGGCGCTGTTCGACGGGAACGGGACAGTGTACATCGTAAGCGGCTACTTCACGTATCAGGGCTACCTCTCGATCCGTGACGACGTCGTCTCGTTTCTCGAGCGCTCTCGAGACAACGAACTGGTCGTGATCGTCGGCCCCGCCTCGGATCAGTTTTCGCCGCGGATCGCGTACGATCTCTGGAAACTCGACGACAACGACCAGGTCCGGTTGTACAAACAACCACGCGGCCTCCACGCGAAACTCTACATCCGAGACGGTCCGAACCCGTCGTGTATCATCGGATCCGCAAACATCACGCAGGTCGCCTTCGAGTACAACGTCGAGTTGAACCTCGAGTTGACGCGGGAGAGCTCCGATCATCCGGACATCGAGCCGTTTCTCGAGTGGCTCGACGAGATGGTGGCGACGTCGAAGCCGTTGCGTCGGCGCGACCTCTTTCCCCCGGTTCTCGTCGGGAGTTCGGTTCGCAACTGGTCGAACAAGGCTCGATTACTCCCGATGCGAAACGTCGCGCTCAGGGTGATACCCGTCCTGTTGTTGCTCTTCGTCCTCGCCGGTCTGTTTCGACTCGTCTAAATCGGACGGATCTCCCGGTCTGGAGCCGACCTGGAGCGGTCGCCACGAGCGTTCAAAAGCCGAGGACGAGCGCCGAGACGCCAATGAAGATCACCATTCCGAAGACGTCGACGACGTTGGTGACGATCGGAATCGTGGTGTCGTCGGGGTCGATCCCCAGTCGATAGGAGCCGTAGGTCGCTAGAAAACTGAAGACGACCGCGATGACGGCGACGGACATCCCGCTGACCAGCGAGATTACCAGCAACTGCGAGAGCGGGAGCGGCGAGCCGATGAGGATGCCGAGCCCGTACGCACCGACCGCGAGCGCAGAAAAGATCGTCGCGGCGAGCGCCAGGATGGCCGCGACGTTCGCCCACAGCACGCGATCGGACGGGTCGAGTTCGGTCGTCCCCAGGTGAAAGCGCGTCGAGAGCCGCGAACTCAAGATCGCACCGAGGTTGCCGCCCATGTCGACCATCGTCGGCACCATCACGGCAAGGATCGCGTACTGGTTAAGCATCTCCTCTGCGCCCTCGAGAGTGATGCCAGCCCAGAGGACGATGATCGAGAGGACGATCAGCAACGGGAACATGTTCCCGACGATGCGCTTCCAGTTCCACGTGCCGAGCGAGCCGCCGCCGACGACGACCATCAGACGATCACCTCGACGAACCCGATCGCGAACAGCATGAACACCATGCCGAAGATGTCACCCAACGTGGTAACGATCGGTCCGACGAGGTTGTCGGGATCGTAGCCGAACGTGTAGCCGGCGAAGATCAACGCGAGCAGCCCGAAGATCAAGACGACCGACGTCAACGCGCCGGCGACCAACATAATGGCGACGAGTTCGTACAGCGCTGCGACCTGCCAGCCGAGTATCAAGAGCGCGATCCAGGTGACGACGCCGATGACGATCGAGATGCCGATCCCGTTGACGAACGAGGCGAGGACGGCGTTGACGAGTCGGTCGTCCCACCTAAAGCGTGGTTCGATCAGCCCCTGGTGGAGGCCGCTCGCGATACGCCCGCCCAGTGCGCCGTAAACGTTCCCTCTCGTCGCCAGAAATACCGGGATCATCACGAGGAGGCCCGGAAACCGCTCGACGCTCTCGATCATCCCCTCGAGCACCAGGCCGGCGAACAGTCCGCCGCCGAGTGCGACGAGCAAGACCGGTATCGCCTCCCGATAGATCGACCAGAAGTCACGCCGAACGCTCATACGGGTGAATCATCCAGTCGACTGTTAAGTTTACCGGGACGATCCCACGTTAGTGCGAGGAGACGCTCGAAACCGAACTCGTCGCTGGCGAGCCGACGCGAACGATCGTCGACTACGCCGAGGAAGGCGACGTCGACCACGTCGTCATCGGCAGTCACGGACGAGGGAGTCGCACGCTACCTCCTCGGGAGCGTCGCGGAGGGGGTCGTTCGGCGCTCGCTCGCGCCGGTGACGGTCGTTCGTCCGTGAGATCGTTAACGAAATTACGGCCCGGCGTCTAGTCAGCGAAAATGAACGTATCGCGCCGCTCGGTCCTCGGCGTCCTCGGCGTCGGTGCCCTCGGTGGACTCGCCGGGTGTACGATGCTCGACCAGACGGTTTCCCTCCGCCAGTTGGTGCTCGCGAACGAAGCGGACGACGAACGCGCCGTCAATCTCCTCGTCGAAGCGGACGGCACACTGGTCCACTGGGCGACAGAGACGGTTCCGCCCGCGGACGGGACCGTTCCCGGCACCGTCCAGATCGGCTGCACCTGGCCGGTCGACGTCCCGAGTTACCGGCTATCGACCCGACTGGACGGCGAATCGGAGTGGGAGAGCTGGGAGATCGACGCCACAGCGGTCCACGACGACGGCGAACTCTGTCGACGCATCACGATCGACGAAGACGGCGAAATCAGCGAGCAATCGATCACTCCGTGTCCGAGCGATCCGTCCGGCCTCGAGGCGATCGAGTTCACGTGCGACGATCGGTCGGCCAGATAACTTCCTCGAGAGAGCGCTCAGAGCGAGACAACGGCGACGACGAGCCAGGCGACACCGATTCCGGCGAGCGAGAGGACGAGGTTGCCCGCCGCGTTCACGACCGCGAGCCGGCGGTCACCGCGTTCGTACAGCTGGACCGTCTCGACCGAGAACGAGGAGAACGTGGTGAACGCGCCACAGGCGCCGATCCCGAGCAACTGGATGGTCGACTCGCCAGCGCCGGCGAAGATCGCCACCGCGAAGACGAAACTGCCGATCACGTTCACCGCGAGCGTCGGCCACGGGAATCGCTCGCTCGAGAGGTGGAGATAGACCCCGTGGCGCAACACGGCACCGATTGCGCCGCCGGTGCCGACGATGTGGGCGGGTTCGGGATCGAACGCGATGGCCTCCGAGAGAAGCGAGAGAGCGAGGAGGCCGGCGACGAACGCGTCGACGACGCTACCGGAGATCACGCCGTCTCACCACCGGTTTCCGCAGTCGTGGTCGAGCCGTCGGTTACCCGGCGTGCGAGCGCTCGGCTCGCGAGGACGCCCGCGAATCCGAGCCCGTAGTTACCCACGACGATAGCGACGAGTACGAGCGGTTCCGCGGGTCCCGCGGTGATCCCGGTCTGGATCGCGAACGTGCTGTAGGTGGTAAGCGAGGAGAGGAATCCGGTCGTAAAGACGATACGAGACGTTCGGTCGACGAGGCCAGCGTACTGCGCCTCGTACACTAAAAACCCGAGCGCAAAACTCCCGAGGACGTTGACGAGCAACACCGCGAGGACGTCCGGAAATAGTCCCACTGCGAAAAATCGGAGGTTGGCACCGGCGAAGCCGCCGATAGCGATTAGTGCGAGCGTCTCGAGTCGAACGAGGGGGTGGTCGTCTGCCATGGCTGGTGGTCACAGGGACCGTCAGCCGCCCTCGCGGTCGGATCGCCGCCGTCGACGTGGCGACACCGACGGGACGTCTTGCCACAGAGGGAGTCGGCAGTTGGGTCGGGCGGGCCCCATCGCCCGGATACGGCAGGATTCTCGAGGAACCCGTATCAGAATTTCGGAACGCGAATCGACCGGGTCGGGTCTGGGCTCCGACTCCGTCGCGCCGAAGGAAAAGACCCAAGTTTAGACTGACTCTAATCAGTGACATGGTCGACGACGCCGCGGACGGGAGAGGCGGGTTCGTTCGAGCCTCGTGGGCGAACGTCCTCGGCAACGCGGTGAAGATTCTCGCCGAGGGTGCGGCCGGGCTCGCCTTCGGGAGCGTCGCCCTGGTCGCGGACGCGGCACACTCCGTTGCCGACCTGGTCGCGAGCGTCGTCGTGCTCGTCTGGGGGCGGAGTTCCTTCGAGGAACCCGACGACACCCATCCACACGGTCACGACCGGATCGAACCGCTGACAGCGCTGTTCGTCGGCGCGGTGATCGCAGTACTCGGGCTGTATCTGTTCTACGAATCCGTCCAGGGGCTCGTCTTCCCGGACCCACCCGCGGCCAGCCCGCTGTTGCTCGGCGCGCTCGGCTTTGCGATCGCCGATATGTACCTCGTCTACCGCTACACGGAGTACGTCAACGCCGACATCGGCTCGACCGCGCTCGAGGCGCTCGCGACGGACTGTCTGAACGATATCTACACCTCGTTCGCGGCGGTCGTCGGCGTTTTCGGCGTTCTGTTCGGTCATCCGGTGCTCGATCCGCTCGCCGGCGCACTCGTCAGCGTTCTCGTCGTCTACCAGGGCGTCGAGATCGGCCGCGAGAACGTCGAGTACCTCACCGGCGCCGCCGCGGACGCCGACCAGCGCGCCGAGATCACGGGAGCGCTTCGCGACCACCCCGCGGTCGAGGGCGTCCACGATCTAACCGTCTTCTACGACGGCACCGTCCTCGAGGTCGAGGTCCACGTGGAAGTCGACGGCGACATGCCGTTCCGGCGGGCCCACGACATCGAATCCGACCTCATCGACCGCCTACGGGGACTCGAGGACGTCGGCGACGCCCACATCCACCTCGATCCGTCCGGGATCGGCGAGTGGAAAGACCGGGACGACAAACGGTGATGCCCCGTCTCGCCCAGTGGACGTTTCCAGTGATTCCGTTCCCCCGTTTCCGCTTTCCGACCGAACCAGAGCGTAGGCGAAATTCGTGACGTGAATCCGAGCCACGCTGACGTGGCACGCCGATTGCGCTGGTCGTCCTGAGCTACGGCCGTTCGACGGCCGATTCGTCGATTCGTCGCCCCTCGAGGGCCGCCTCGCCGGTGTCGATACTCTCGTCACGGTCGGCCGAATCCGGTGGCCGGGGGAGCGTTACGACGACCGTCGTCCCCGTCGGGCCGGTTTCGGCGAGTTCGACGGTTCCTCCGTATCTGTCCGCCAGGATTCGGACGAGATAGAGCCCGAGGCCGTGATTTCGTGACTTTCGTTCGAACAGCGATCCGCGCCACTGTTCCGGAATGCCCGGGCCGTCGTCCGAGACGGCAACGATTGCCGCCTCCGGCGTCGTCTCGACGCTCAGATCGACGTGGGGCGTCTCCGAGTCGTTGTGGACGATCGCGTTCTCGAGCAGATTTTCGAAGATTCGCTCGATGCCGTCGTTGCCGACGACGACCGCGGTGTCGGGCAGAGACGTATCAATGTCGGCGTGAGCGTGTTCGTCTCGAGCGGCCGAAACCGTGGCCTCGAGCAGTTCCGCGAGGTCGACCGTCGACAGTCGGTCGGGACACTCGTTCGCGTCGAGCAGAAGTCGAACGTCCTCGACGACGGCCGTGAGCGCATCGCTCTCCTGGCTGATCGCCTCAAGTCGGGTTCGTGTTCGGTCGTCCCGGCTTCCATCGAGGAGCATCGTCGCGTGACCGCGGACGATCTGAACGCTGTTGAGTACTTCGTGTCGCAGGAGATCGTTCAGATAGCGAAGCAGTTCGCGCTCGTGTGCGAGTCGGTCGGTGTGGGCGGCGTTTGCGGCCGCTTCGGCCTCTCGACGGATCGCTCTCGCCTCGAGAACGCCGACCGCGACCCCGCCGAACGCGCCGGTAGTGACGACGACGTGAACCCAGACGACGGCCTGGAGGCGATCGTCGGGGGTGAGGACGACGAGTGCCAAGCCGCCGACGAGTAGCAGGGCGAGGAGGCCGGCGAGACACCAGCCGGCGATCCGCCCGTACTGATCGGCTCCGATTGAACCACGCTCGAGTCGCCACCCACCCCAGAGCAGACCCAGGGCGAAGAGAGCGACCGTCCCGGCACCGAGCGCACCCTCGACACCGAGTGTCGATCGAAACGCGACGAGCCAGGACAGGAGGACGACGCCGGAGAGCCCACCGAATGCACTAACGGCGTACGGGAGGCCGTGGTCGATCGTGCGGCGGGTCGACGGTTCTCCGGTCATCTCCACTACTGGCGGTTCGCGCCGTGCGGTAATCGGACGTCCCTACCGCCCTTCACAAACTGAGACGTGAAGTCTGTACCGACTTGTCACGGCCTCGCACGGTCCACTGTGTCGTGATCGTACTGTCCGGTGTATCGTGATCCTCGCACGTCCCAGTGTATCGTGATCGATCGGCCGCGGACGGTCGACCCGGCCGATCGCTGCCGACGCCAGCCTTTAACCCCTCCGACGACGGGCTACTGGTATGGAGTCAGGTTCCGTCCGAGCGGTTACGGCCGGCGACTGTACGGATCTCTACTACCTCGATACCGGGATGTACGACACCGACGGCTACGGCGCCGTCTACGTTCTCGACGACGACCGCCCCGCCGTCGTCGAAACCGGGATCGGCACCAACCACGAGCGGATCCTCGAGGCGCTTGCCGAACTCGACATCGCTCGCGACGAACTGGCGGCGATCGCGGTCACCCACGTCCATCTGGACCACGCCGGCGGCGCGGGGTTTCTCGCACGAGCGTGCCCGAACGCGGACGTCTACGTTCCGGCAGCGGGCGCGAGTCACCTCGCCGATCCCTCGGCGCTGGTCGCCGGGACGAAAGCCGCCGTCGGCGACCAGTGGGAGTTCTACACCGAACCCGAGCCAGTTCCTGAAGATCGGATCGTCGAGATCGACGACGGCGACGTAATCGACCTCGGTGATCACGAACTGCGCGTCCACGAGGCACCCGGCCACGCCTTCCACCAGGTCGTCTTCGCGGATCCCGAAAACGACGCGGTCTTCACCGGCGACGCCGCAGGTCTCTGGGCCCCCAAGCACGAACGGATCGTCGAGACCTCTCCGCCGTCTGACTTCGACCTCGAGGGGTGTCTCGCCGACCTCGAGACGATCGCCGAGATCGATCCCGACGTGCTCTGTTACACCCATTTCGGTCCCCGCGAGGTCGGCGACGACCTCGATCGCGCCCTCGAGGAGTACGCGACCGTCCTCGAGGAGTGGGTCGCCGACGTCGCGGCGGCGCGTGAAGAACTCGAGGACGACGAGGCGGTGATCGAACACGTCGTCGCGTCTACCGACCTCGAGGACGTCTGGAACGAACGCAAGGCCAGCGCCGAGGCGGCGATGAACGCCCGCGGCGTACTCGGCTACCTCGACGATCGGGACTGATCGCTCGAGGAGAACCGCCAGTCGCACAGACGCGACGACCCAAGCGATCGGAGTAAGCCGATCGTTTCCGTCGGAGACGCGGTCTCGTTACCGGTCGGCCGACGACGGTCACAACAATAAACGGTGTTGGCTCGGTTCCACGTTTCATCACGTTTTATCGTACGGGGCCTGTTCACATACGGTATGGACTGGCGGGAGGCAGAACGGGAGTACGACGACGAGGTGATCGGCGAGACGACGCTCGGTCGGATGTTCGAGGACGCGGCCGAACGACACAGAAATCGACCAGCACAGCGGTACAAGGGTGGCGTCTACGATCGGTCGCTGACCGACGACGTCGTCCCCCCCGCGACACCTGGCGCGTTCGGGGCGATCTCCTACGCCGAGATGCGCAGTATCGTCCGGACGCTCGCGGCGGGGTTTCGCGACCTCGGCCTCGAGACCGGCGACCGAGTTGGAATCTTCGCCGATACGAGAATGGAGTGGGCACAGTGTGATTTCGCCCTACTCTGTGCGGGCGGCGTCGTGACGACCGTCTACACCGGCTCGTCGTCCGATCAGGTCCGGTATCTGCTCGAGGATCCCGACGCCTCCGGCGTCGTCGTCGAGAACGAGAACCTCCTCGAGACCGTCCTCGCGGTCGAAGACGACCTCGCTCTCGAGTTCATCGTCTCGATGGACGAACTCGAGGGGTACGACGACCGCGAGGACGTGGTGACTCTCGGCGACCTCCACGAGCGCGGCGAGGAGGCGCTCGATCTCGAGACGTATCAGGAGTGGGTCGACGAGCCGAAGATGAACGATCTGGCGAGTCTGATCTACACGAGCGGAACGACGGGACAGCCAAAGGGAGTCAAACTCACCCATCGAAACTTCCGGGCGAACGTCAACCAGATTCGCAAACGGTACGGGCCGCGTCCGGACAAGGACGACGACCTACCGACGATCGACGAGGGCGTCCAGTCGGTCTCGTACCTGCCCCTAGCACACGTCTTCGAGCGGACCGCGGGCCACTTCCTCCTCTTGGCCAGCGGCGCCTGTATCGCCTACGCCGAAGATCCGGACACGCTTCAGGACGACTTCGAGGCAGTCGAGCCGAACACGGCGACAAGCGTCCCCCGCGTCTACGAGAAGATTTACGACGCGATCCGCGAGCAAGCCAGCGAGTCGTCGGTCAAACAGCGGATCTTCGAGTGGGCGACCGACGTCGGCGTCGAGTATCAGCGGGCGGAGTCGCCCGGTCCGGTGCTCTCGGCCAAGCGGTCGGTCGCCGACAGGCTGGTCTTCTCGACGGTTCGGGAGGCGCTCGGCGGAAACATCGAACTCCTGATCAGCGGCGGTGGAAGCCTCTCGCCCGAACTCTGCCAACTCTATCACGCCATGGGATTGCCGATCTACGAGGGGTACGGACTCACCGAGACCGCGCCCGTCGTCTCGGTCAACCCGCCGGAGGAGCCGAAGATCGGGACGATCGGCCCGGCGCTGCCCGGCGTCGAGATCGAGATCGACGAGAGCGTCGTCGACCAGGAGGCGTTCGACGACCCCGGCGACGTCGGCGAACTCCTCGTTCGCGGACCGAACGTCGCCGACGGCTACTGGAACAAGCCCGCCGCAACCGACCGCGCCTTTACGACGGATCTCCGGGCCAGCGACGGAGGGGAACTAACCGAACACATCGGTGACGGCCAGTGGTTTCGCACCGGCGACGTCGTCCACCGCCGCGAGGACGGCTACCTCGAGTTCCGCGAGCGGACGAAACAGATCATCGTCCTCTCGACGGGCAAGAACGTCGCACCGGCACCGATCGAGGATGCGTTTGCGGCGAGCGAAGTCGTCGAACAGTGTATGGTCGTCGGTGACGAACGAAAGTTCATCGGCGCGTTGCTCGTCCCGAACACGGATCACGTTCGAGAGTGGGCCGAGACCGAGGGAATCGACCTCCCCGGCGATCCGGCGGCACTCTGTGAGAACGAGCGCGTCCGCGAGTACGTCGGCGAGGAAGTCGAACGCGTCAACGAGGAGTTCGAGCGCCACGAGACGATAAAGCGGTTCGAACTCGTCCCGCGAGAGTTCACCGAGGAAAACGACATGCTCACGCCGACGATGAAGAAGAAACGCCGCGTTATCATGGACCGATTCGCCGATCGAGTCGATCGACTGTACGACGAACAGTGACGGACCACTCGCGGTCGTTCGGCATGTGATACGGTCTACGGTAACTGATTGCCGGTCGATCGCCCGCCGTTTCGCGATCGGCCGGTACCGACGCATCACGGTTCGGACGAACCGCCATCGAAAAAACGGAAGTCGTTGTCGGAATCAGTCGGCGGCCGCTTCGACCGTCTCGCCGTCGTCTTCGCGGTAGTGTTCCTCGATGAGATCCTCGCCGATACGGTTGAGTTCCTCCTTCGGCAGCATCGACAGCAGGTCCCAGCCGATCTCGAGGGTCTCGTCGATCGATCGGTTCGTGTCGTACCCCTGCTCGACGAACTCCTCTTCGAAGCGGTCGGCGAAGTCGAGGTACTTGTTGTCACGCTCGCTGAGTGCCTCGCGACCGACGATGTTCACGAGGTCGCGGAGGTCTTTCCCCTCCGCGTAGGCGGCGAACAGCTGGTCTTTGACGTCGGCGTGGTCGGCACGGGTGAGTCCCTCACCGATCCCGTCGTCCATTAGCCGCGAGAGGCTGGGTGAGACGTTGATCGGCGGCTCGACCCCCTGACTGTTCAGATCCCGATCCATCATGATCTGGCCTTCGGTAATGTAGCCGGTCAGGTCAGGAATCGGGTGCGTGTCGTCGTCGCCGGGCATCGTCAGGATCGGAATCTGTGTGACCGATCCCTCGCGGCCTTCGATTCGACCCGCCCGCTCGTAGAGCTGGGCCAGGTCCGTGTACATGTATCCGGGGTAACCACGTCGACCCGGAACCTCCTCGCGTGCGGCACCTATCTCTCGCAGTGCCTCACAGTAGTTGGTCATGTCCGTCAGGATCACGAGCACGTGATACCCTTTCTCGAAGGCGAGATACTCCGCCGTCGTCAGCGCCATCCGCGGCGTGACCGTCCGCTCGACTGCGGGGTCGTCCGCGAGGTTCATGAAGACGACCGAACGCTCGAGTGCGCCGGTGCGTTCGAAGTCGTCCATGAACTCGTTTGCCTCCTCGGCGGTGATCCCCATCGCGCCGAAGATGACCGCGAACTCGGAGCCACCCTCCTCGCTCTCTTCTTCTTCCGGAACGGTCGCCTGTCGAGCGATCTGGAGTGCGAGGTCGTTGTGTGGGAGCCCCGAGCCCGAGAAGATCGGGAGCTTCTGACCGCGAACGAGGGTGTTCATGCCGTCGATCGCGCTGACGCCCGTCTGGATGAACTCCTCGGGATACTCCCGAGAGTAGGGGTTGATCGCCGCACCGACGATGTCCTGGCGTTCTTCCGGAACGATGTCCGGGCCGCCGTCGATCGGGTTCCCGGAGCCGTCTAAGACCCGCCCGAGGAGGTCCTCGGTGACGGGCATCTTCATCGTCTCGCCCAAGAACCGAACCGAAGCGTTTCGATCGATACCGCCGGTGCCTTCGAACACCTGAATCGAGACGAGCCCGTCACTCGACTCGAGTACCTGTCCGCGCAAGGTGTCGCCCTGTGGCGTCTCGATTTCGACGATCTCGTCGTAGCCGATCGGCTCGTCGACTTCGGCGAACACCAACGGACCGCTGACTTCCGTAATTGTCTGATATTCTTTCATGGCTAGTAGAGCTCCCTGATCTGGGACTCGAGAGAGTCCTCGATGTCGTCGATGAACTCGTTCCACTCCTCGGCGACGCCGATACGGTTGAGCCGCGGGGCGGCGTCGACGTCAGCGATCTCCTCGACCGGCACACCGGCGTCGAGTGCGTTGAACGCTTCGTCGTTGAACGTCTTGATCGCCTGGAGCATCCGGTACGTCTTCTCCGGTTCGCAGTAGGTGTCCGTGTCGTTGAACGCGTCCTGTTGGAGCCACGCCTCGCGGATGTACCGAGAGACCTCCAGCGTCAGCTGCTGGTCCTCCGGCAGCGCGTCCTTGCCGACGAGCTGAACGATCTCCTGGAGTTCGGCTTCCTCGTCCAGAACGTCGACCGCCCACTGGCGGATCTCCGGATAGTCCTCCGCGACGTTCTCTCGGTACCAGGGATCGAGCTGTTGGCTGTACAGTGAGTACGACTCGTTCCAGTTGATCGACGGGAAGTGGCGTTTCTCGGCGAGGTCCGCATCCAGCGCCCAGAACGTCTTGACGATCCGCAGGGTGTTCTGGGTCACCGGCTCGGAGAAGTCGCCGCCGGGCGGCGACACTGCGCCGACGACCGAGATCGAACCCACGTCCCCGTTGAACAGCTGAAACAGTCCCGCCCGCTCGTAGAACTCCGAGAGCGACGCGGCGAGATACGCAGGATAGCCCTCTTCGCCGGGCATCTCCTCGAGTCGACTCGAGATCTCGCGCATGGCTTCGGCCCACCGCGAGGTGGAGTCGGCCATCAGCGCGACGTCGTAGCCCATGTCTCGGTAGTACTCCGCGATCGTGATCCCGGTATAAATACAGGATTCGCGGGCTGCGACTGGCATGTTCGACGTGTTCGCGATGAGACACGTCCGGGCCATCAGCGGGTTCCCGGTCTGTGGGTCCGGCAGTTCCGGGAAGTCCTCGATGACTTCCGTCATCTCGTTGCCGCGCTCGCCACAGCCGATGTAGACGACGATGTCGGCGTCGGACCACTTCGCGAGTTGCTGCTGGGTGACGGTCTTTCCGGATCCGAACGGACCGGGAATCGCCGCCGTCCCACCCTTCGCGAGCGGGAAGAGGCCGTCCTGGATTCGCTGGCCCGTCACCAGCGGATCGGTCGGCGTCATCTTGTCGCCGGCCGGCCGCGCTTCGCGGACCGGCCACTCCTGGTGCATCGAAATCTCTTCGCCACTCGAGAGTTCGACGACCGTCTCCTCGACGGTGAACGATCCCGCTTCGATGGAGACGACTTCGCCGCCTTCGTAGTCCGGCGGCACCATCACCTTGTGTTCGATCGTGACCGTCTCGGGGACCGTCCCGACGACGTCACCGGGCTCGACCGTCTCGCCCTCGGAGACCTCGGGCGTAAACTCCCAGCTCTTCTCGAGGTCGATACCGGGTGCGTCGACGCCCCGGTCGAGAAACGCCGATCCCATCTTCGACTCGAGGACGTCGAGCGGACGCTGGACGCCGTCGTAGATGGAGTCGAGCATTCCGGGTCCGAGGTCGACGCTCAGGGGTTCGCCCGTGTTCTGGACGGGTTCACCCGGGCCGACGCCGGAGGTTTCCTCGTAGACCTGAATCGTGGTCAGGTTCCCTTCGATCTCGATGACCTCGCCCATCAGCCCTTCGTCGCCGACGTAGACGACGTCGTTCATCCGGGCGTCGAGGTCCGTGGCGGTCACGACAGGACCGCTCACGCGTTCGATTACACCGTCTTGGTCGACGGATTCGGTTTCTTCTGCCTGGCTCATAGTTAGTTACTGTCTTCCTCGTCGTCCTCTTCCATGAGGTCGATACCGATCGCGCGTTTGATCTGATCGCGCAGTCCGCCGCCACCCGTACCGGAGCCGATGGTGACGACGACCGGTTCGACGCTCGTTTCGACGTCCTGTCTGACGTTCCGCGAGAGGTGCTCGAGGTCGTCGTCGTGCATCACGACGATGCCGACGCCCTCGTCGTCTAGAACCGTCGTGACGGCGTCGTCTAACTCTGTCCCTTTCTGCTCGTCGGCGACGTTCTCGAACCGGCGAACGCCGGCGAGTCTGAATCCGGTCGTAAACTCGGGGTCGCCGACGACTGCGATCTCCTGGCTCATAGGATCACCAACTCCTCTTCGATCTCGCTCTCTGAAAGGCCGACCTCCCGGCCACGAGCGATCGCGCGGATGTTCTCGACCTCGCGTTCTTTCGCGAGGATGTACGATAAGACGGCCGACACCGACACCGGATAGATACTCGAGAGGGTATCCGAATACTCGAGCAACGCCGCGTCGAGTGCGTGTTCGAACTGGATGAGACTCTCCGCCTCACGCAGTCGTGTCAGGGCACTCGAGAGCCGATCGCCGTAGCGTTTGCTCTCGGCGATGTGGTCGACGAGTTCGTCGTAGTCGGTGACCAGCCGCGAGAGCTCCGAACGGTCGAAGAGAACGCCCCCTTCGATGTAGTACTCGGCGGGCTCGAGGTCGGCGCCGCTTCGGGCGAGGCGCAAGGCGTTCCGGGCGTTCCGGAAGTCGATCTCGGCCTGCAGGAACTCGACGTACAGCGCTTCCGGACCCGACTGTGGCTCGGTGAACGACAGATCGTACGATCCACTCAGGTCCTCGATGAGGCGTTCGTAGAACTCCCTGTCGAGGGCGTTCTCGAGTGGAACCAGCGCGCCGGTCTCCTCGTACTCCTCGTAGGCCTCCTCGAGTGCGTCGTGGAAGATCGTCCGGTTGAAGATCTCGACGACGTCCTCGACGGTATCCGCCTCGAGTGCACGATCGAGCGTCGCGTCGTCGATCTCACCGGCCCGGATGAGATCGGTTTCGATCTCGTCGGCCGGCGTGTCGGTGTAGACGCCGCGAATGATCGTCTTGATGTTCCAGACGTCGAACTTCCGGAGGTAGCGGGCGATGAGGTCGTAGAGTCGACCCTCCGACCAGTCCAGTAAGTCGTCGAAGTGCTTCGCGAGATTCTGATTCAGCGCGTACTCGATCAGGTCGACCCCCGAAAACCGCGTTCCGAGCTGGTTGATCTCGCGTTCGTACTCCGATTCCTCCATGAACCGTGCGATCCCACTTGGCCCCATCCGGATCAGCTTGCGGTAGTCCTCGTCCGCGAACAGCGACGCTCGACGCGACCGAACGCGGCCGTTGACGTACTCCGGATTCGAGGCACCGAAACTCATTGGTCGAAGAGGCGGTTGCTGATCTCCCGGAGGTTCTCTTCCCAGACGTCCTCGAGGACCGAGTCGAACGTGTTGTTGACCCGGACTCGGGATTCCTCGCTTTCGACGACGACGCCGCCGAGACAGTCGTAGGGACCGGCGTACTCGTAGTCGGCGTACTCGTCATCGGAGAGGATCGACTCGATCAGCTCGGCGTCTCCCTCGCGACCGTAGACACTGACGTCGTCGCCCGCTTCGAACTCGACGCTCGCGACGTCGAGCAGCTCACGAGTGAGCTGTTCACGCTCCTCGTCCTCGAGCGTCGCGAGTTCGTCTTCGACTGCTTCACGGACGTCTCCGAGGACGTCACGCCGGGCCTCCAGGCGTTGTTGTTTCGCCTCCAGTTTCGCACTGGAGAGTCGCTGTTCGCGAAGCTGTTCGATCTCGCGATCGACCTCGCGCTCCGCGCTCTCGAGGATCTCGTCGGCATCCGCTTCGGCCGCGTCGACGATCTCCTCAGCGCGGGTTTCACCCTCCGAACGGATGTCTTCCGCACGCGCGCGGGCCTCGTCTCGAATGTCTTCGACGACTGTGTCCAAACTCATTGTGGGACGGTTGGGTTACCCAACCAGGAAAATAACGACGATCGCGAAAATGACGAGCGTTTCGGGTAACACCGTCATAACGATCCCGGGAACGAACATATCGTCGTCCTCGGCGATAGCGCCGACGGCGGCCGCACCGATCCCCCGCTCGGCGTAACCGGATGCGAGCGCGGCGAGACCGACGGAGATCGCCGCCGCAGCCTCGGCGTAGTTCTCCGCGACCGCAACGTCAGATTCGTTCGTCTCAGCGGCCTCCGCCGCCTGCAGTGCAATATCAGCGAGCTCGGGTGCGTTTTCGATCATGATTAGTGCGATATGCGGATTGGATTTCTCCGAACAGGCGTATCTGTCGCTGCTCCCCTCATAAAACTCTCGAAAGAATTCGACATAGCTAAACCGTATCAACAGATTTCGCCCGATCGTGCTACAAATTGGCAAAGATGGTTCCTGACGGGTTCGAGACAGTACCGGCTGAAACGATCGACGGACCGAATCCGTTCGCCCAGGTGGTGTCGAGCCGAGGCCGGTGTACGTGTCCACAGTGGGACTCGAGTCAATCGACAACGGCGCGGAAAAAGACGAAGCGTCGATCAGTCGGCCGGCTGGACCGTCTGCTCCTCACCGAACGGCTCGTACTCCTCGCCGCCGCCCTGGTAGAACTTCTGGAAGAATTCCACGTACTCGAGACGCAGCATCTGGATCCCTGCTGCGGTGATGCCGAGCAGGAGGACCAGAATGTGCCCGAGGATGAAGACGACGATGGCGGCGATGATCGCGATCGCCGAGACCAGGATACCGTCGCCGGCGTGGACGAGACCGACGAATTCGGGCGAGAGCTCTCCGTACTCGTACCCCGAGATCTCGGTAATGTGCAGTCCGGGGTAGTTGAAGTACGTGTAGCCTGCCTCCGTCTCGTAGGCGCCGAAGACCAGCAGATTGACCGCGAACGCCATCCCACCCTTTGCGAGCAGGACCGCGACCATCCGCAGGTACGAGAGGACGTGGCCGAACGCCCACGCCGGAATCTCGAAGACGCCGGCGATCCCCTCGCCGACGCCGACCATCACGCTACCGACGAGGAACATCGCGATGCCGAGGATGCCGACGATCTCCGGAAGGCCGGCGAAGCCGAGGAACTCGTAGAGAACGGCATCAGGGCCGGTTCCAACGAGGAACTCGGGTTTCGTCTGGCTGAACGCGAGGTCAGCGGGTAACGCGGCGATACCGTGTTCGATGCTCCCGGCGTCACCGTGAGAGAAGATCCAGATGAACAGCCCGTTCATCGCGAGGATCCACGACAGTCGCTCGTAGACGGCCGCCTTCAGCCCGTGGCTGAGGTCGTTGACGAAGCCCATGATGAGGCCGATGTTGAGGTGGATGATCCCGAACAGGATGCTCAGGATGATCCACAGCAACGCCCACTCCGAGAGCTGGAGCCCCTTCGAGAGCGAGCCGGCAAGCGGCAGGAAGCCGAGTCCCACGTCCGCCATGTGGATGCCGAAGATGTCGTCGTACAGGTAGCCGAAGACGACGGTGAACGCACCGGCCCAGATGCCGATCGTTCCGAGCGCCTTGCCGGCGTCGGAGTCGAAGTACTTCCAGCAGCCGTAGCCCATCAGCATGTAAAGGATCCCGTAGCCGATGTCCCCGATCATGAACCCGAACGCAAACGGGTAGGTCAGAAACACCAGCAACGTGGGATCGAGTTCGCTGTACTTGGGCTGGCTCACCATCTTCACCAGCAGTTCGAACGGCTTCGCCGGCGTCAGGTTGTCGAGGATAACCGGCGGATCCTCGTCCATCGTGACGGCACCGCTCGAGCCGGCGGCGCCGGCCGCCCCGGTCGTCCCACCGTCAGTCGCGGCCTTCTGACGCGCCGGCTGTGACGCTTCGGCGTCGTCTGCGTCACCGTTGCCACCGTCGCCGTCACCGCCGCTGCCCGTGTGAGCCTCGGCGCCGTGTTCGTGTTCCTCGTACTCCGCGACCTCGAGCTGTTCGATCTCGACGCTATCGCCGACGGCGTCGGTGACGGCGTCGACGAATCGGTCGTACTCGGAGGCGGGAATCCAGCCCTCGGCGATGAAGGCGTTGTCCGTCGTCGCGAACTGCAACGGTGCCTCCGCGCGCTGGACCTCGATGCTCAGCTCCTCCTCGAGGCGCACGAGGAAGCCGCCGTCGTCGAGTTCGATCTCCTCGAGGTCGGCGTCGATCCGATCGAGTTCGTCCTCGAGGTCGCGTTTCTCGTCGGTGAGTTCGCGGACGTACTCCCCGGGGCTCTGTTCGGTCTCCGGGACCGGGTGACGGGTGAACTCGATTCCGACGAGCGCATCGTCGACGAGTCCGTCGGTCGACTCACCCTCCGCAGGTGCGGCGACGATCGCGACGACGTCGCCGCCGGTCAGGATCTCGTACGCGCGGATCTCCTCGGCCGCCTCGAGGGCCGATTCGACCTCGGCGTAGGAACCCTCACCGACGAGGACGTCGACGCTGTCGTACCCCGAGAGCAGATCGGGATCGATCCCGAGTTCGGCGAAGGGGTCGACGCGATCGATCTTCTCCTCGACCAGCCGTAGCTCCTCGCGGGCCTCGGAGTGTTGGTCGTCGAGTTCGTTTACCCGCGTCCGGATCTCCTCGAGTCGCTGCTCCCAGTTGTCGTCGACCGTTCCGGCGGCCGTTTCCTCACGGGAGATATCGAGCGTGCTCTCGAGGGCGCGGACGGTCACCAGCTTCTCGGAGGCGTCGTCGGCCCCCTCGATCGGGTTACCGTTGTCGAACCCCTCCCAGGAGCCGTCGTAATCCGAGAGATGAACCAGGTTCAACTCGTGGATCGTCTCGATGACCGTGGGCATGACGCCCTTCGAGCCGGCCATCGAGACCTTGCTCATCTGCTCAGGTCTGAGCATGAACGTCCTCCTGGAACAGGTCGACGACGTGGTCGGTTACTTCCTCGACCCGTTTTTCGGCGCGCTCGGCGAGCGCCGCACGCTCCTGTTCGCCCTCTTCGAGGACGCGCTCACACTCCTCATCGATCTCCTCGCGGGCCTCCTCGAGGCGTCGCTCTTTGAGATCGCGCGCTTCCTCTTCCGCGTCCGTGCGAATCTCCTCGGCACGTTTCCGGGCCTCGGCTATTCGCTCGTCGCGGTCATCTTCTGCCTCTGCGACGATGTCGTCGGCATCGTGCTCCGCCGACTGAATTCGTTCGAGAACCTCTGGCCTCGGCATACTCTAAGCAAACGAACGTTTGCGACAGCGCGTATATGGTAGTTGCGAAAGTCCGCCACGACACAGACGCTTTGCGAACGCAGTAGTCCCGGATTAGCACGGATCGTCGAACAGAACAGTAGACATATCCCGGTCGGCGCGAAACGTACGTTTAATGGGAGTTCTGGAACACAAGGCCCGCGCCCGGCTGTTCTACAAGTATCTCTCCAGGGTCTACGATCGAGTCAACCCGTTTATTTGGACCGAAGAGATGCGAACGGACGCGCTCGGCCTGCTCGACCTCGAGCCCGAGATGACCGTCCTCGACGTCGGCTGTGGCACCGGATTCGCCACGGATGGGCTACTCGAACACGTCGACGAGGTGTACGCACTCGACCAGAGCGAACACCAACTCGAGCGAGCCTACGCGAAGTTCGGCAAGCGAGCGCCGCCGGTGACCTTCCACCGTGGTGACGCCGAACGACTGCCGTTCGCGACCGACACGTTCGACGTCGTCTGGTCCTCGGGTTCGATCGAGTACTGGCCGAACCCGATTCTCGCCTTGCGGGAGTTTCGCCGCGTGTTGAAACCCGGCGGCCAGGTACTCGTCGTCGGCCCCAACTATCCCGATAGCTTTCTCGCTCGCAAACTCGCGGACTCGATAATGCTGTTTTACGACGAGTACGAGGCCGATCGGATGTTCAAACGCGCCGGCTTCGAGGAGGTCAAACACGCGTTTCTGGGTCCCTCCTACGATCCGGACGTGGCGATCACGACGATCGGCCGCGCGCCGGAGTGACCGTCGCCCTCACGATGCTATCGCCTCGAGGGCCGCAATCTGCCGGTCGTCCGCCGCAAGTCGGACCGTCACTGCGTCGCCCGCAGTCGGCACCGGGTCGTTCGTCTCGGCGACGAAAACGCTCGCCCGCTCGCCGCTTTGCCACTCCGGATCAGCCTGCTCGTTGAACGGTCCGGTCGGCGTCCCGTTGAATCCGTTCGCGCCCGCGGCCGGTACGGGTGGCTGTTCGGCTAGGTCCTCCCCGTCGACGGCGATGGCGACCGAAAGCTCCCGAACGTCGATCGGATCGCCCGCGACGTGGTCGATCGCGATTTCGACGTCCTCGGCGTCGGTGTCGACCGAGAGATCGAACGCGGCGGTCGGCCCCGTCGACTCGAGCGACCACGTGGCCGCGCCGACCGCGACGACGCCGGCCAGACAGACGGTAATCGCGAGCAACGCGACGACGCCGACGAGTGGACTGAGAGCGCGACCGCTCTCGGGGATTCGACCGCCGCCGAACAGCGGCGGCTCGTCGTTCGGCGTCACCGATCCTCGATCGACCCCAGTCACGCACCTCCCTGGCCGCGCCTTCGAATATAAACGCCCGGCTTCTCGCCTCCGGCGTTGCGTCAGTCGCCGCGTCCGTTCCACAACCGTGTGACAAACGAGACGGGAGCCGCGGCGTCCGTCAGTACTGCCAGTTCCCGTCGACCGTCGCCTCGACGGTTCCCGACTCGGTCTCCGCGGTCAGTTCGTAGGTACCGTCCGGCGGGAGAATCCAGCGGCTTCCGTCCACGCCGGTCTGCCCGACCTCGTGGTCGTCGATAGCGATCGTCGCCGGGACCGGGTCGCCAGTCGACTCGTCCCTGACGATGACTTCGGCCGGTCCGTTCGCCGGCGTCTCGTTGAGCGTCATCTCGAGTCCGTCGTTGGTCCAGCTCTGAGAGGAATCGACCGGCAACGAGCTGACCGATAGCTCCTGAAGTTCACGGTGGACTTCGCCGGAGCCGCCGTCGAGGTAGATCTCGAGGTGGTGGTCGTCGAGGACGAGGCGGACGAGGTGGGGACCTGACCCGAGCGGATAACTCGGACTACCGCTATCACTGGCCCACGGATACAGTTCCTGACCGCGCTCGAAGGCGGGGTTCGTCTGGTCTTCGATCTCCGCGAACTGATCCGACGAGTGCGGTTCGCGATTGTCGAACCGTGTCGTCTCGGAAACGTAGGTCGATCCGTCGAGGATCGAGACTCGATATCCATGCTGGGACGTTTGCAGGCGAATGTCGTACTCGGTGTTCGGATCCACTCGCTCGCTCGCCAGAGCGAGATTCGTCCGTATCGGCGTCCTGTGGAATCCGAGCGTCGCCTCGGTTGCATCCCGTTGCTGGTTCGACAACGAGTACCCCGGTACCATATCCGCGTGCTGATTCAGGTCGTCGAGTGCGTTTTGCAACGCGACTGCTTCGTTGTAGTTTCGCAACAACATCCGGACGGCTTCCCCGTCCGATCGCTCGCCGTTCGCGTGGCCGCGGATGATCTCCTCTTCGCGCTCCTCGAGTTCGAGTGCGCGCTCTTCGATTCTATCGTGTGCGTCCTCGATCATCGCCGCCTGCTCGTCCGGAGAGGCAGTATCGAACTCGCGTTCAGCGATCACGTACTGTTCGTGGTCGATTCGCAACTCGTCGTCGCTGCTCGCGAGAACTGTGCCGAGATCGGTTCCGACGTGTGTGTAGCTGGTGCCAGCGTCGCCGATCGGCAGGCGGTTTGTCGTTCCATCCACCTCGACCGGCGTTTGTTGTGGGGACTGGTCCTGGACGCTTCCCGACGACTCGAATTCCGCGAGACCGCTCGAATCCGCGGCGACGAGCGTCATGGCGGGAAGCGAGCAGACGAGAAGCAACGCGAGGAGGGCGGCAGTCGCGCTGTTCATCGGGCCACGGTACGCGTTCCTGATACAAAAGCGGGTCGCACTCGAGACGGGCGCTACCGAACGATTCTCGGACGGCGAGACCGGCTACGACGCGCAGTAACGCCGTATTTTTGTATGGAAAGTGTTTTTTCCCCCGGGAAACCACCCGTTGTTAGGTATGCGGTTATCCACCGCTGTCACAGTCGCCCTCACAGCCCTCCTCGTCACCTCGATGCTCGGGATGGCGGCCGTCTCGCCGTCGGCCGCACTCGAGTCCGAGCCCGACCCGGCGGTCGCTGTCGATCCAGCGACGGCGTCCATCGCCGAACCAGGTGACCGCGCGAGCATCCAACACTCTCCCGCGTCGACCACCACCGACGGGTCGCCGCTCTCACCCGCGGATCCCTACCAGGTGATCCGGATCAACCTCACCGACGACGGCGACGCCCGCTGGTCGATCGAAACGCGGTTTCTCATCACCGACGACGAGGACGAAACCGTCTTCGAGGAGTACGCCGCCGAGGTTGCCGCCGGCAACCGTGACGTCGGCTACGAGAGTACACAGTTCGACGCCGTCGTCGCCGACGTCGCCGCCTCGAGCGGACGCGAGATGAGGATCGAAGACGACGGCTGGGATCAGCCACGAATCGAAGAGCCCGAAGACGAGTACGACGACGATGTCCGCATCGGCGTCATCTCCTACTCGTTCACCTGGACGGAGTTCAGCCGGGTCGACGAAAATCGAATCTACTTCGATGATACGCTCCAGGCGGACAACGGCTCCTGGCTGGATCTCGGCGACGGCCAACGGCTCGTCATCGAGTCTCCGTCGGGCTACTTCCTCGAGACGCCCACCGACCTCGAGTGGGACGGGCCACACGAGTTCGAGGAAGGCGAACTCGACATCATCTTCGTCCAGGGCTCGGGCCCAGCTGGACTCTCGCTCGAGTACCTGCTGGCTGGTCTGATCATCGTACTCGTTGGCGGGTTCGTCCTCTATCGCGTCTGGCAGTCCGCCGACGAGGAGCGGCTCCCGGACTGGCTTCCCGCCTCTGCTCCGTCGAGCGCGGAGAGCAGTTCGTCTGCATCCACACCGACGGACTCGGGCGGTGGACAGACGGTCCCGGACGACCGTGCGGACGGAGATCTCGCGGGCCCGTCGTCCACCAGTATCGAGTTCGACGAAGAGATCGACGACGACGTCGATCCGGAACTGTTGAGCGACGAGGAACGGGTCCTCAGGATGCTCAAACAAAACGGCGGCCGAATGAAACAGGCGAACATCGTCAAAGAAACCGGCTGGTCGAACGCCAAGGTATCACAACTGCTCTCACAGATGGACGACGACGAATCGATCGAGAAACTCCGAATCGGTCGCGAGAATCTCATCACTCTGCCGGAAGTCGATCCGACGGAGATCGATTAGCTCTCCGTTCTGTCGGAAGGCGGTGTGTCGCCGCCGGAGCACACGACATCCGTTGACCTCCTCCTCCGCGTAAACGCGGAGGAATCCCACCATGGGATTTCAGGCCCAGCGTTGTGGCCTGTTGGTTTCAAGACGCATACGTTCCACACGTCTCTTGCTGGGTTTCAGCATCGGTGTGGCTGTCTTGCGGCCCGGTCAAAGAGGTCGTTCGAAAGGCGCTTAGTGATTAACGCAACTTCTGGATGAATCCGTCGAGGTGATTTTCGATCCAGGAGCCTGCGAAACTCAGCTGATCGGTCAACTTCGTGAAAAT
>NZ_WUBV01000055.1:0-2842 GCF_009807105.1 Natrialba sp. INN-245
GGTCATCATCCCCGAAGCCAACGAACAGGACGTGATGATCGAAGAGGAGTACGAGGAGATGGTCGAGATCATCCCCTGTGCGAACATCAGCGAAGTCCTAGACGTCGCACTCATGGGCGAACCCAAGAAGGACTCGCTGGTCGATCGCCTCAAGTCGATCACCGAAACGGCGTTCGACCAGAGTCAGAGTGCGGTCGGTTCCGCCAGCGGATCGAACCCGAACCTTCCGTAGACCCGCCGATTTTCACGTGAATGGGCCGCACATACGTATCGATCCGCCAGAATCCGACAGCGTGCCACGAACCGAAGGCCGCGACGATCCGCCGAGGAGCCACAGGTGTGATCCGTGAGTAGGGTACCAAATCCGCTGCGGCTGATTATTCTCTCGATCGGGCTCGGCCTGGCACGACTCGGGGTAATCGACCGAGAACGTGCCGTCCAGACGACGATGCTTGCCTGGCCCCGAATCGTCACCGGCATCGCACGCATGTCGAAAAGCGCCGTCGACGTCGCGATGGTCGGCGTTGCCGTCGGCACGTCGGCCGTCGCCGGCGTCGGCTTTGCCGGCCCGTTCTGGGGGTTAGCCTTCGCTATCGGCGGCGGCGTCGCCGGTGGCACCATCGCGCTCGTCTCCCAGCGGTACGGTGCCGAGGCCGCCGACGAACTCGGACTCGCCGTCCGCTCGAGTGTGGTCCTCGTGATCGCGGTCAGCGCCCCGGTCGCGGCTGTCTTCTGGGCGTTCCCGTACGAACTCATCTCCCTGCTGAGTAACAACGAGAGCGCGATCGAGTACGGCGCGCGATACCTCCAGGTCGTGGCGTTCGGCATTCCGTTTGCGGGTCTGAATCTCGTCGGCAGTCGCGTCCTCGTCGGCGCGGACGACTCGTACACGGCGATGCAGGTCCGTGCCGGCGGCGCTGTCGCCAACATCGGGCTGAACGCCGTCTTCATCTTCGGGCTCGAGTGGGGCGTCGCCGGCGCGGCGCTGGGAACCGTCCTCGCGAACGTCGCCGTCACGGCAACCTTCGCCGCAGGGATCTGTGCGGGCCGGATCCCGGGTATCGGCGCGTTCCCGGTCCGCGTCGACCCGTTCGGTGCGTACCTCGACGGAGAGACGCTTCGTGACCTCGTCACGATCGGTCTCCCCGTGGGCGGACGCAACCTCGTCTGGACCGTCGCCGAGTTTCCGATGCTCGGGATCCTCGACATCTTCGGGGAGAACACCGTCGCCGCGTTCGTCATCGCCCGCCGCATCTGGGGCGTCATGAACGCCCCTGGCTGGGGCTTCGGCCTCGCCTCCTCGAGTCTGGTCGGCCAGGCGCTCGGCAAGAACGACGAGGTGACGGCGAAGGCCTACGGCCGCGATATCATCCGTTTTGCCGTCGCGACCTACGTCGTCTCGGCGATTCTCATCGCCCTCTTCGCCGAGCAGATCGTCGTCCTCTTCGCGGAGGATCCGACGAGCGCGGAGATTCCGATCGCAATCGATCTCGTATATGCAGCCTGCATTGCGGTCACGTTTCAGGGCGTTGCCAGCGCCGCAGCGGGGCCGCTTGACGCGAGCGGTGATACGCGCGTGCCGTTCGCGAGCCAGTTTCTCGGAATGTTCTGTGGCTCGATTCCACTGGCGTATCTCGGCGCAACCACCGGACTCGGCTACTGGGGGCTGTATCTGGCGTTTCTCGCCGAGACGACCGTCCCGGCGGCGATCAACTACTGGCGCTTTCGCACCGACAAGTGGAAAGCGATTAGCCAGTCGTACCGTCCCGAGACGACGGTCGCAGACGACTGACCAGTAGGTAGGAACGATGTGCAGTGGCTACGACAGTGGCATCGCACCCCTACAATGCACGGGTGAAACCGTTCGCCGTGGTGGAACTGTGTCCAACACGGATGGCGACGCGGGTATGGCACTCGACGTCTCGTCGAAACGGAAGCGACTCGGGCCGACTACCAATCGGGTGGGTGGCCGCTTCCGTCGGGCATGTATCCAGCAACAGGAGTTGGTGGTCGTGGCGAGGGTGTATGGCGCGGTTACATGGGTGCTGTTGGCCACAACAGGTGGGTCCGATCCTCGCCAACTGACCATTCAGTCAGTACAAAGATAAGCCTTTTGTTGGATGACGACGACGGCTATCTCGTCGTCCAGTTCGTGTTCCAACAGTACCCGTTTCGCTGCGGTTGCGTACTGCTCCGAGGGGCAGAGAGGCCGACGATACCGATATTTTGAGGCGGGTCGACGGGAACGGCCGTTCACCGACGACGAGCGACTGATACGAACTGTTGTCAGTCAGTTCGTATCAGTCGCCGATTCCAACGCCCTCGGCGAGCAACTCGTGTGAGCGGAGCACGTTCCCGTGATCCGCGATCAGGTTCTGGACGATCACCTCGTCGACGCCGACGGCGAGTCGGTCGGTCAGTTGCTCGAGCAGGTCGGAGAGCGTGTCGGGACTCCCCGATATCGACCGCGGCCACTCCCCGTCGGGAAGCGGGTTCGGCGTCGGCTCTGGCACGCCGCCGAGTTCGTCGATCGCGGTTTCGACGGGCGGCGGCGATCCGACGACGCCCCGGCGCATACGCTTGTATGACGCTTCGGCGGTCGCACGGAGTCGAGCAGCTTCCTCGTCGGTCTCGGCGCAGGCGGCGTTCACCGCGAGCATGCCACGCGGTTCGTCGGAGCCGACGCCCACCGCCGAGGGCTCGAAGCTGTCGCGATGACATCCTCCCCGTCGTGAACGGAGAGGGAGCATAGTGGTTCACAGAAGATTTAGGTATGCTTTGAGTTGGTAGGGTAATGGCGGGACAAGAAAAAGAGATCGTCCGTCACCTCAGTGAGGACGAT
>NZ_WUBV01000056.1:0-1626 GCF_009807105.1 Natrialba sp. INN-245
GTATGTGTTTAGCCCGATCTGATTTCGGTACTGTCTCGTAGGAAGCGTTCAACGGACGCGATATGAACAGGCAGCAGACATCGGATACGGCTCTCAGGGATGGGCTCCGCAGCGGAGCCCATCCCGTTGCCTCTGCTGCCATAACTGGTTGGTGGGGTCTGTGAACGCAGACGATTTCACCAAAGAAGAGCTCCTTTCTCGGTTGCTTCAGCTTGAGCAGCGGATCGAAGAACTTGAGCAAGAGAACAAGCGGAAGGACAAGAAAATCGATCAGCTGCAAGAGCAACTTGACCAGAAGGACGAGCGGATAGAAGACCTTGAAACACGTCTTCGCAAATACGAAAATCCGCATACACCGCCCAGTAAGCGACGGTCGGGGACTGACGAGTCCCCGACCTCGCAGGACGATGAAGACGAGAATGTTCGAACCGACGGCGGCACTCCCGGACGGAAGGACGGTCATGATCCAGAGTGGCGTGTAACAGCTGACCCCGACAAAGAGATCGAAGTCACCCGTGACTGTTGTCCCGAGTGTGGCGACCACTTCGACGAGTCGGTGGGCGTCAGCCCCCGACTCGTCGAGGAGGTTCCTGATCCGCAGCCTCCTGAAGTCACCCAGTACAACCGCCACTGCTACCAGTGCGACTCTTGTGGAACAGAAGCCGTTGCTACACACCCCGACTGCCCCGATGAGGGGCAGTTCGGGGTGAACGTCATCTCTCAAGCAGCACTTTCTCGGTACGATCACCGCCTTCCCTACCGGAAAATAGCTGATCGTTTCGAGCAACTGCACGGGTTAGAACTTTCAGGCGCGTCCGCGTGGCACGCGACCGAGCGCGCTGCGCGCGCCGGTCGCTGCGAATACGAACAGATTCGAAGACAGATTCAGCAAGCAGAGATCGTTCACGTCGACGAAACCG
The DNA here is from genome assembly GCF_009807105.1 of Natrialba sp. INN-245. Classification (NCBI taxonomy): domain Archaea; kingdom Methanobacteriati; phylum Methanobacteriota; class Halobacteria; order Halobacteriales; family Natrialbaceae; genus Natrialba; species Natrialba sp. INN-245. Next base: position 921 of record NZ_WUBV01000056.1, read on the forward strand.
GTATCAAACGTGAGGGTGAACAAGCGTGGATCTGGACGTTTCGAACGAGCGAACACACGCTATACGCCGTTAGAGAGAGTCGTGGGAGTGATGTTCCCGCGGAAGTCCTCGGCGAGGACTTCGCGGGAACGGTCATCTGCGATGGGTGGACGGCGTATCCAGCGTTCAGCAGTAATTTACAGCGGTGCTGGGCACATCTTCTCCGGGAAGCCGAAGACGCTGCTAATGACCACGAGGAGGCAGAGCCGGTTCACCGGTATCTCAAACAGATGTTTGTCGGTCTCCAGTCGTGGCTGGAGACCGACCCGAGTCCTCGTGAGAGAGCACAGATGCACCGATCGTGCCAGAACGGGCTTAGATCGCTCGTTGAGCGGTCAGTTGACGACGAAGCAGTGGCAACACTACTCGGGAAGATCGAAGGGGGGATCGACCACTGGCTCACCTTCGTCGGTGAGCCAGCGGTCTCCCCGACGAACAACACAGCTGAGAACGCACTTCGTGAACCAGTCGTTCTCCGGAAAATCATTGGGACACTCCGTAACGATCGTGGTATGTTCGTTCACGAGACGATCTTGTCCCTGCTGGCGACATGGCGCCAGCAGGGACGCAATCCCTACGAAGAACTTCGCCGAGTCGTCAACAACAATGAGATGATCTCACGGGCTCACGCTGTGCCGGCTGTCGAGACTTCGGGGTAAACTCATAC
>NZ_WUBV01000009.1:0-55285 GCF_009807105.1 Natrialba sp. INN-245
TTCCGTGAAATCGCTCTGATGTGTGTCGTCTACAACATCAAACGTGCCGTCAAACAGTGAAATCCACCGCCTTACAGCGATTCAACAAAGCCGTTTGGACACATTCTTAGCAAGCAGATGGCTCAACTAACCAGATTTGTGAAGACTGGAAATAGTGACACGAAGCATTTGACTAGTCGAGAAGGCCGAATCCTTCCTCGCGCATCAACTTGGCAACGCCCTCGGGATTCTGGAATGCAAATTTGAGTGCAAACTCCCGTGCGTCTGTTTTCGGAACCTCGCCCGTATCAAGGCATTCTGCAAGCTCACTCCGAAAGTCGGATTCTTGACTGCTCACGGTTTTGCGGAGATGAAGCTCAATCCGATTGTCTCGCTCGTCGCCGACGTTGCTCCGGCGGATAAAGTACGGGTACTCTTGTGGATCTTCTCCATTCTCATCTGTGCCTGCTTCTGATTCTAATTCCGTGGAACTGTCCGTCTCATTTACCGGTGACTGCCCCGTATCGTGGGTATCGCCACGCTCAGACACGTCGTCTGGTGATATTTTGGTGTCGGCCTCTTCGGATTCAGTATCATCATTGTCGTCTCCCGAACCGAAATCGAGGTTCCCAGATCCAGATTTGAAGTTGTTCACGAGGCTTTCACCTCCGTTTCACTGTTATCTCGGACGTCGAATTTCTGGACGCCCTGGTCCTGAATTTCGAGTACCAGTTCTGAGTCGATCTCGACGTCGAAAGTTTCCGTTGCGATAAATGCGGCGAGCCCGTAGATGTCTCGAAGTGTTTGGAGCTCTCGATCGCGAATCCGTCGGTGGCCCGGTTTGCTCACCATTTCGTCGTTTTCTTCGAACGTTTTCCATCGCTCCTCGATGACTTTATATGCCGATCCTCGAGCCTCCCACATCGTATCCATGAGGCTTTCGCGGTAGTCGATCGCGACCGGGGTGTCGAAGTCGTCTGTTTCATCGAACTGTTTGTAGTACTGCTTGTGGGCGTTTGTTTGGCCGACCCCGGAGGGAACGACACAGGAGAGTCCGATCTCGATATCTAATTGGTTCCCCATGTTGGTGACGAGTTCTTCGAGCCCTTCGAGACTCAGGTTCCCCTTTCCAGCGGGTTTAACGGGCGCCACGAGTGTCCGCAGTGCGTAGATTGCGTTGTAAAGGAGATCTTCGGCCCGTGCGTTCGGATCGATAAGCACCGCGTCGTACTGCTCATGTAGCTCCTGTTCTTTCCAGAGGCAATCATGAAGCAGTTCATACCGCGGGTACTCCTCTTTTGTCATGTTCTTCATTCCTACCTCATAGGAGATCTTTTGCTCAAGATTAGAGGTAAAGTCGCTGAGCATATCGTGACTTGGAACGACGTCAATGCCCTCGTTTGAGGTTTCGATTAGATCGTCAAAGTCTCCATCCGGCATTTCGAGGATGTGTTTCACCAAATTATCGGCATTTGGGTCACTCCGATGTTTGCCGACATCCAATAGGCTTGTCAAGTTCCCCTCTTGTGGATCAAGATCGATCACACAGACGTCCAGCCCCATCCGAGTTAGGCTGGCCGCTAAATTCGTTGTTGTAGTCGTTTTGAACGTCCCGCCTGATTCTGAGTAGACGACTGCTGTTATCATATCTACTGAATTACGGCGACTGTTACTTAAATCTGTGTCAGACAACTATCTTGGACATCTGTTACGATATTCTATAACAGATGTCTGTAATAGATATCTGTAATATGTGTCTGTAATAGTGATGTCTTGCGATTAGGGCTGATTCTTCTCGAAAAGTGTCTACCTATGAGTTAATAATATGGTCTCTGTACCAGATTTCTGTTACAGTTATCTGTAACTGAAACTCAAAACAGACATCTATACCAGAATTCCGAAACAGACATTTACACAAATACCCGATCGATCTAATTGCACTCGAGACTCTCTCCCTATCTTCTGGGAAATAGTCGAAGATATTCTCGGAGATGTTTGTCCGACGTATCAGTACTCGAACGGCGAAAAATGACTCCCAATCTGGCGATGGTGGCCTGTTATCTATTCTCTCCAAAGGCAGCGTGCAGCTGCTCTCGCATGAATTCACGCCGGATACGGCGAGATCGTGAGTCTGAAAGGTAATTTCGCATGACGACTTGAGGATCGCTACTACCCTGTTCTGCAGCTATGTCTTCGACGCCCTCGAGAACGCCCTCGAGGACTGCTGTATAGGTATCGTACCAGAAGCGACGACAGAGTTGTGGACTCGGGCGCTCGCCTTCGATTCGTTTGGGGAGCCCTGCTTTCGATGCTAGATCTTGGAACCAGTTCCGGATCGTATCTCGTGTTACGTGCGGTGTTTCTCCTTGTGAAGATGGGAACAGATACCCAGTCCACGACTCGTCGTCTGCTAGCTCGTCGATTCGGGAGTCGAGGATATCGAGGCCAAACAGTAGCGACACTTCTCCCGGTCCGTTCTTCCGGTTCTCGAACGCAATGAAAGGGACGTCGTCTTCAGGAACATCGCGATGAAACTGTGAGATGTGTAGTGCTGCGGCCTCACTCGCCCGAAGTCCCCAGCCAGCTAATGCGACCACTAGCAGTTGCTCTCGTGTTGTCGGTGCTGCCTGCATCAGTTTGCGAACGTGCGTCGCTGAAAGGATTGGCGTAGGAGACTCCTCGATCTCCCACTTGAATTCGTCGTAGAGACCACTCGCAGGATTCATCGAGGCGATTCGCCTCCCGACTAGATGCTGGTACCAGGCGTCGACGACCCGTCGCACACGCTGGAGCGTTTGGGCACTGTATGAGCGCTCTGTCCCTTCGTTTAACCAATCGAACGCTGCGTAGCACGCGTCGACGGCTTCGTAGTCTGGTCTCTCTTGTTCCCGCTGAATTGGTGTAAGAAGGTCACCTGTGCCGTTCGCTTCACAGTACGCATAGACGTAGAGATTTAGCCGTGTTCGGAGCGTGTTGACCGAAGAGGTCGAGAGACTGTATCGGGATTTCCGCCGATCGAGGAACTGTTCTAGGGCATCGATCGTATCTTCGTCTTCTGTTGCCCACGTGTAACCATCGTCATCGTCACCGAGACCAAGATTTTCGTCCCAGAACTCTCCGAAGGAGCGATCGTGATGGCGCCGTAGTGCTGCAAGAAACGACCGTGCATCGTGATCTCGAAACCACTGGTGGGTCGGTTTCTCACTTTTCGGATCGATACCCTCTAATTCGAGGCATGGGGCGATTTGGTCCCAATACAGATCGACGAAGTCCTCGAGTGAGCACGACGTCCATCGGACACCATCGAATGAAGGCGTCCGCTCTCCCTCGGTTCTGGCTTCCTGATCGACCTCTGACTGGCTCATTGGACTGTATTCCAGGGGTTTCGTCTGTTCGAATCATGAGTGGCGTGGATTCCTGTTACAAGCCCACTCGCGCTGCCGTCCGGCAATTCTGAGAGTGGCATATTCGGGTTGTTCAGCGTTTTAGTTGGATTCCTTATTAGTTTGTGGGTTTGGCTGACTGCGAGAGTCTGCTGAACCCACGCCATCATCCGAAGTAAAATGCGCCGAGGGAATAAACCCCATATCGCGATACAATTTCCCGGCCTGGCTGATTACTCTCTGATTCTCATCTTCATTGGGCCAGAGACCCCAGAATCGGTGACCAGCTAGGCACAAATACCGAGGTCAACAAGAAAGGATCAATTCTCGCCTAGGCGTGAAAGCAGATCGTCAGTCCTGTCTTTGGCCCCTTCGTGCGAGATGCCTTCATTGACGAAGCGCTCGATGATTCGGGCATGGATCTGGCCGTGATCCAGCGAATTACGTGGTTCGATGTATCCGTTCTCTTCGAGATAGGTCTCCAGCTCGCTCGCCTTCCCACTTTGGAAGCGGTTCACTTCGCCATTGTGCAGGGCCTCAACGATCTGCCTGCCATCCCCATTGGCTGACTTAGCAAGGTCACTGACCTCGTCGATGAAGTTACCACTCACAGCGTTAGAGGCTTCGAGAACCTCTCGATCCACAGGCTTGCCACGACCCACCTTCCAGGCGTCGACGAACTGATCCAATGCTACCGCGTTCTCTTTGGCCACCGTCAATTGATCAGAATCGACTGTGAGGAGGTCTCCGTTGCCCCACTGGAGCAGGTTATTCAACTGTCCCCAGTGCTCGATTCCGAGCTCCAAAAGTTGATGGAGTGTCTCGACATCGTCAACGACGTACCATAGGTGCGCCGTGCCGACGCCGCGATGTGGATTGAACGAATCGACTTCGAGTGCTTCCTTGTACGAGGCGTGGTCGTGACCGTTGGGGCTGGGTAAATTTAGAGTGAACGATTGGATCGAGTCTATGTCGGGAATCTGCACTGAATTTTCGACGTTACGGACTGTCGCGAGGTCGATGATTTCGTGGTTGACACCGTTCGTGTCCTCCAGCGCAGCGGTCCATTTTGCCACTTCGTCCCCCTGGGCCGTGAAGTAGAAGACTTGACGACCGTTCCGAGCAAGTTCAATTGCCGATTCTATGATCGTTTTTCCCCTGCGGTCGTCGGTGTTGGCGAGTGTCTCGTCGAGGAGGAGTGGAATCCGAACTCCCTGTTCCTGTTGTTCGACGAAAGCAATCCGAACGCCGAGCAAAACCTGCACCCGAGTGCCGCTGGAAAGCTCATCGAGTGCGAGTCCCTTCTGTTTGGTTTCGTCGAATGCGCGGAACTTCGCTTCGTTCTCGTCGAAATCCAACCGATACCGGCCTCGGGTGATCGTTGCCAGGATTTCGCGAGCACGCGCGAAGACGTCTGGACGGTTGGTCTCCATCGTCGCCTCCTGAACGTGATCCACCAGCACATCGCCGACCATCTCAGCACAGTCGTCCTCGAGTTGGTCTTTCAGATCATCGAGCGCCCGGTCACGCTCCGCAAGCGCCGTTTCAACCTGGCCGTCGGACTTCGCCTGTCTGATCTCCGCCTTAATATCGGCAATCCGTGACTGCAGGTCGTCGAAATCTTCGGCAGTTCGTTCCGCTTCACGGAGATCTTCTCTGAGGTCAGCAATCTCTTGATCCTTGAGTTCCAGTTCGAAGCCTGGGTAGCTTTGGAGTTCTTCGACCTCCGTGTTCGCCCGAATCTCGGCCTCTCGTACAGCCGCCGTCGTCGATTCGTATTCTTCGACCTGCTTACAGAGTTTCTCCAACCTATCGTGGTCATCGGGATCAAGATCCAGGTCTGCAAAGATTTCGTCGCGTTCGTCCTCCAAGTCATCTATTTTTCCGGTCGCTTCCTGAATCGTATCGGTAGCCTGGTCGAACTCTCTCTGTGCGGTTTCGCGTTGTTGTTCACGGCTCTCGAGATTACGAATTGCCTCGGTCGCCTCACCGGAACTCTGGAGCTCGTCGTAGTCGTAGGGAGCGAGTTTCGCTAGGAGTGTCTCGCGAGCGGTCTCATTCTGCTCGTCGACGGTGACGATGCTCTCTTGAATTCCATCAACCTTGTCATGGACTTCCTGCCAGTCGAGCACTCGCTTGGAAATCACAGCAAGTTCGACATCAGAAGCGTCTGGAGCGGCGCCCAATTGATCTTGGAGTTTGGCACGGGTTCCCTCCAAACCCTGCTCTTTTTGTTCGAGGGTCTCCGAATCCGTCGCCAGGCTGTCGCGCCATTCGGACCGTCGCTCGGCCAACTTATGCTCCGCAATTGCGTCGTACAGCCCGATTAGACGGGACCGAACCTCGTCCTCGTTCCATACCTCCGGTGGATTCAGGCCGGTTTTCTGGAACGACTCGCGGTGAGGTTCTTGTGAATCGCCCCCGTCCGAGACTTGGGAGCGAGTGCGATGCCCATACCATAAGATACCAACGGCAACGACCAGGATGGAGAACAGCAGTGGATGCACCAGTAGACCCAGCGCGATTCCCGTCGAGGCGAGAGAAATGGCCGAGAACACCGCAATTTTGAATGCTTCCAAACCGTCGTTCGAATCGGTAGTAGCGGCGGCAGCCAGCCACTCCTCCAACGATTGACTCGCTCGTTGCAGAGTGGACAGATCGGGCTCAGGATGCTCCCCGTCCTCCAGTAGTCGTTGGACAGCCTCTCGGCTTTCACGTTCGGACTGGAGTTCCTCGGCCTCTCGTGCGAACTTTGAAACGGTCTTCCACGTGACCGGTTTGAGCTCGACAAGGTCCTTGGCATCGACCTCTAATGGGATATCTTCCCGGGCAGTTTTCCGCTGCCGTTTGGCGTTGGCCAGGTCTCCTTGGAGATCACGTTTCCGGTCCTCCGCAGAATTGAGGTCATCACGAAGCTCTTTCAGATGATCGATCCGGCCTGTGGGAAGGCCCTCACCAGGAAGATTGACCTCTTCGAGTCGTTCCTGAGCGTCCGTTTTCGTCTCCTCTGCCTCGTCTTTTTTTTCGGTCCACTCATCGATGTCCTCCTCGAGGGACCGAACTTGGTCGATTTCGTTCCCGTCGACCTGGTCTAATATATCGGGGAACTCGTCGAGTCTCGATTCAGCCTGCTCCAGTTCGTTCCTCGCCTGTGCATAGTCTATCGCCTGCTCGAGCAGCTCGGATCGTTCTTGAGCTTGGCGCGCTGCTTCCAGTTCGCTGCGTAACCGCGAGAGTTCGTTCTGCTCTTGGCGCAGTTCAGAGACCTCATTCCGTGCCTCACGCAACTCCTGAATCGCTCCCTTGGCGTTCTGGACGACGTTGCTGTTGGCCCGACTCGGGGAATCCGAATACCCGAGCTCGTCGTATGCTGCCGAGAGATCGTAACCACCGGCCGATTCTCGTTCAATTATCTCTGCGAACGATTCGTTGTTGTTGTCTCGCTGGAGCAGGTCGTGGAGCGAGAGACGGTAGCGGTCACGTTGATCGGCTGGAGGGAGACTCGGACCGTTTGCTTCCTGGCCGTCGCGTTGGTAGCTCGAGCGTCCATTATCGACTTCGACTCGCCAGGCTTCACTGTTCAGTGAGAGTCGCCCAACGAGAGAAGCGCGTTCGTCGGCGGTCTCTGGCCAGCAAAGCCATTCGAGCGACTCAGCGAGCGTCGTCTTTCCTGCTGCGTTCGGCCCATGAACGATATTGATGCCGGAGCACAAGTCGTCGACAGTGAAGCCGCCAGTTTCGAACCCAGGAGCTTGGACGATCTGGATTTTCTCGACGCAAATCGGATCCCTGGTCATGCCTTACCCTCCTTCTGGCTGAGTAAGGTGTCGAGCAGTACCCGTGCCTGTTGTTCGAGATGGTCGATAGCGTCAGCGTCGTTCAGATCGTTGAGTTCAGTTTCGCGTCGGAGTGGGTTGTACGCGTTCGCGCTGTGAGCCTGCCGCATAGCGGCCAGCGAGTCACCGATCACGTCCCCGTAGTTTCCTCGAGAATTGCCATCCTCGATTTCGAGCAAAAGGTTAGCGAGGTAGGCAGCTGCATTGTCCCCTTCTGCAATGGCTTCGAGATCGATTGTTGGACGGGTATCTACCTCGATTGATTCGATCCGGACCGAAACCGACCCCTCCCGAAATCTGAGATCCCGCTCCATCGATCGATGCTGATCGACAAGCGCTGAATGGGCATCCGTCCGACCGGTGAGACGAACCCTAACGAGGCTGAGTTCCAGCGATCTCGTATCGAGTTCGGATCGGACGTGTTCCTTGATCCCCGCTGAAATCATGGAAGTCACTTTCTGTGGGCCATCCGTGCCGGAAACATCGACCTCAACCTGGTCGTAGCGAATAGATGCTAAGGGAACCTGTTCAGCCCGTACGTCTCCATTTTGAGATATCGTGATCGTCCACGGGCCATGGGCCCGCCGTTCGCCTGGATCGAGGGGTTGTGGCGATCCCGAATACAAAGCAAGCGGACGCGAGTCGATCTGGATACCCGGACTGTGAATATGGCCAAGCAGCCAGGCATCTACCGACGTATCTCGGAGTTCACTCGACTGAACCGGTGCGTATCGGCTCCTTCGCGAGTTCAAGTCGGCATGTAGCACACCAATCTGCGGTATATCGTTCACCTGTGTGGGGGAATACTCGTCGAGCGGTGATTCATAGACGTGTTCGGCCGGGAATGACCACCCGTCGAAGTGCACCAGTGGTTCGCCGTCCCGTTCGAGGGTCCACCGTTCCCACTCACCGCCTCTCCCGAGAAACTGAAGTGTGTCAAAGTCAAAGTTGTCGATCATCTCGGGGAGGGCATCAAAGTCGTGATTCCCGGCCACTACGACCACCGGAATCCCCTGATCATCGAGTCGAGCGACCCCGTCCTCGAACGCACCGTATGCCTCGAAGTACCGATTTTCCTGATCAACGATATCGCCAGCAATCACGACCACGTCGACGTCCCGATCGATGGCTTCCTGGACCGTCGATAGCCAGACAGATTTGGGCGACAGCTCGGGACCATCCAGATCGTCCGGGATTCGGCTTGGGTGACGGCCGAGGTGGAGGTCTCCCGTACAAAGTAATTCTAGAGCATCTTTCATGAGTACGACCAGTCAGTGAGATAGAAGTATAAGTCACTGGTAAATAAATTCCACCCATTCGTATGGAACTGTAGATACACATGCGTATCCGCTTCCATGAGTAGGTATCCGCTAGGGCAGAGTTATACGAGAGGGTTGAATCGTAATTCCATGACAAATGAGCGTAACGCAGAAGGGTGTCTCCTCGGGGGTTGGCCTGTGGTAACGCACTAGGTCGACCAGTCGAATTCAAGAGCGCTGAGGAGATCGCATCCCAGCACGGCTATGTGACAGAGATGCTTAGCCACGGCACGCACGGCCAGCCATCGGGGACGATCACCGACGACACAGATGGCCCTTTGTATCGCGGAGAGCCTCGTTGACTGTCGTGGGTTCGACCCAGCGGATGTGGCGGAACAATTCGTTGACTGGCTTGATTCTGGGCCGTTCGACATTGGACTAATGACGTGTGATTCTCTGTCCCGAATCAGACAGGGTACTTCGTGGGACGATGCTGGCGTGGATGTCTGGGAATCGCGCTCGGAGGGGTCTAACACAGGTAATGGGAACTTGATGCTGTGTGCGCCGCACGCGATCGCATATCGTCAATTCAAGACAGAACTCACCCACGTCAGTCTGCTATCGTTGTCGATCACACATACCGACCCGCGCTGCCAGTGAGGCTGCGTTATTCTCAACCGCACGTTCGTACCTGATCCGCTCGAAACCGCGCTCAAGGGTATCTATAGGGCTCTCGATGAACTTCGGACTGCATTCACAAAGGTGCAAGAAGTCGTCACCGGCGAACGCGACCCGGCAGTGTTTGGATCCCAGCTTGCGACATCTGGGTACGTCGTCGACTCGCTCCAGGCCGGCCTCTATTACGGCTTGACCGCCAAGTCTGTCGAAACGGCGGTCGTTCAGGCTGTGAACAGCGGTGGCGATACAGACACTGTTGGTGCTATTGCAGGGGCTGTCGCTAGTGCGCGATTTGGTTCGACCAACGTACCGAATCGGTGGATGGAGAAGATTAAGGAAGGTGGATGCGTGGCACATGACGATGAGCACGAACCTCGAGGCAATTGTCAATATTGCCCAGATATATTTCGCCGGAATTGATAAGTGTATTCGGGTTTCTCCAAGAGATAACCAATGAATAGATTCCGTATACTCGGTTTGTGGGAACTATCTTGTAATAGAACATACTTTAGAAATGAGTGAGTCTTCGACATTTTCGTGTACAGATTGTGGCCGAACGTTACCTCAGTGGATGCAAGATGAAGCAGTAGGCGAGGTATGCAACGAATGTGACAGCTCGAGTGACACTCACAATGCTGATGAGGAAGCCGATACGAAGGGAACAGCCGACGACACCGGAAGCAACACGAGCAAAAATTCGGTGGTAACCCTAGATCGATCAGCTGAGCGGTTCTGGAAGGGCGCATCAACCAAAGACCTCGATCTCTCTGCAGCAGATCTCGAGCCCTCACAGACCACTGAACAGTCCACGGACGTTGACCCACTCGACCGACGAATCGATAGCTGGAAAGAACAGCTATTGGATCTCACGAAGCGGAACAAACTCGTCGATTTTTCCCCGACGAAAACGAAGTCTCTTCCACTATATAGGGCTGATGCGCTCGCGATCGCAGAGACACTAATGGCGGAGAAGCCACTCAACATCCGGAAGTCCGCTCATAGTGATCATGGTGGAGGGCCACCGGATGAGAGTGAGATCCAGTCAAACGAAATCGCCTCGACACGGTCCGAAGAAAGCACGGCTCGCTCACTTCAGAACCTTCGTCTGAATCAGAAACGGGCAATGGAAGAGAAGGGAGTCAACGCTCTGTTCATCGGCTTCTGTACGCTCCGGTGGTTTGAAGTCGAACACAGCGACGAGCCGCTCCGCTCTCCACTCTTTCTTCTCTCAGTGGACTTAGAGCGAGAGACGTCAAATCATTCTGAGCGACACGACTACGAACTTTCAGTCGCTGATTTCGAACTCACGCTGAACCCGGCACTCCGGAAAAAGCTCGAACACGAACGCGGGTTGGCGCTTCCGTCGGATGAGGCGTACTCACTCGAATACCTTGCCGCCTCGGTCAAACTCGTTGATGACGCGATTTCAGGGTTCGACCGATGGCGGATCGACGGCGAGGTCCTGCTCGGTATCTTCGACTTTACGAAGTACACGCTCTATGAGGACCTCGAGAAAAATCGTGAGGCCGTCAAGGCACATCCACTAATCAAGGCAATCAACGGAGATCCGTCGGCCCTCCGCAATCCACCGGAATCACCACGAGGTGATGAGCTCGACGAGGCGGTTCCACCCGAAGACATTTTCCAAGTCCTCGACGCTGACTCGAGCCAACAGGAGGCGATTGAGGCAGCCAAACGAGGAATCGATTTCGTCCTGCAAGGACCACCCGGGACTGGGAAGAGCCAGACGATCGCGAACATCATCGCTGAAAAGCTGGCTGCAGGGGAGACCGTCCTCTTTGTGAGTGAGAAACAGGCAGCACTGGACGTCGTGAAAAACCGACTTGATGACGTCGGACTTGGCCGATTTTGTTTGGAAGCCCACGGTGAGAAGGCGAACAAAGAGGCAGTCCTCCAAAGTTTAGCATCGGAACTCCGGTCGGACCCAATTCGGTATCCATCTGACCGTGATGACGTCACGTCCAACCTAGCATCGGTCCGACATGAGTTGAACCAATACGGTGATCTCCTATTTGCTCGCCCAGGAGACGGAGAGACGACCGTTTACGACGCGATGGGGCGTGTCGCACAGCATCCGGATGCACCCTCCATCTCTCTCGATCTCGAGACCCCCCTCGAATACGATGATACAGATGTTGACGAGATGCTCGATGTCCTTCAGCGCCTGTCCGAGTATGAATACGAGGTGACAAACTACTCGGATCATCCCTGGAAATCAGCGGCGATTGAATCCTGGCGGATCGATACTGCAGAGACTGTCGAGCGAGACCTTGAGGTCGCTGTGACGTCCATTGAGGGCCTCCGGAAAGCCGCATCTACATTGGCTGACTTTCTAGACGTCTCGGTCTCGACAGCAAGCGAGTTCGAACAAGCAGTTGAGCTGGTTAGGCTCCTCGATGATCGTCAAGACGTTACTCTGGAAGGACGATTCTTCGAGCAATCGTTCTACGCTCGAAAATCACGCTTAAAACGGTTCCAGGAACACGAAACAGAGATCGTCGACCTTCGCCAAAAACTCGCGGCCAACTACGAGCAGAGCTTCTTCGCAGAAGATGGCAACGAACTCTACGCAGAGCTATCAGAGTACGGCCTCTTTAAGATTATTCAGCCCTCGTACCGCTCGTTACGTGGACGACTACTCGAACACACGAACAAAGAGTACGACCCAGGATATGACGATCTCCTCGAGGACGCACGCACCCTAATGGAACTCGAAACCCTGGAAGCGGAGCGCTCAGAGTACAACACCATCCGTACCCAACTTGGGTTTCTCTATGAAGGGGCAGAAACAGACTGGAATCTCATCTGGGAGATTCATGAGTGGATCAACGCATTCCGCGCCCTCGATGACTTCGATACAGACCACATCGAGAAGGCGATCACCAAGGGCCAATTCGATGAACCCCGCTCGCCCGTCCTTACCAAAGCAACTGAAGGGATAGACGCGCTGTCTACGACCAGACAGAAGATCGAAGCTATCATCGATATCGACGAATTCAGCATCCAAGGAGAGTCCCTCGAGCAGGCTCCTTTTACAGCATTGAAAGGCCGACTCGTCACGCTCAACGATTCGATTGACGAACTTCAGCGATGGATCGAGTTCTCACAGCGTCTCGAGGAGGCCCGTGAATCGGGTCCTGCAGTCGCCACCTATCTCGAACAGTTCCTTGGTGGGAAGTATGACGCCGATACCCTTCCAGAGGGCTTCGAGAAGGCGTTCTTCACTGAATGGTTGAACGCTGTTTATGACCATACTGACTTAGGATCGTTTAGCGCGACTGAAATCGAAGGCCAGCTCTCTCGTTTCCGAACTCTCGACAAGCAACAGCAAGAGTACGCCAAGGTTGCAATCCAGCACGAAGTAACGAAGCGGTATCCACAGATCGAACTGGAGCATGCAAAGAGTTCCGAGCAGGTATTCCTCCGCAGGGAGATGAACAAGAGCCAACGACACAAGCCGCTTCGGACGCTCTTCCGTAACGCTCCGTCGTTGATTAGCACGCTCAAGCCGTGTCTTATGATGAGCCCACTCTCGGTTGCGCAGTACATCGAGCATGGAACCATCGAGTTCGATGCCGTCATTTTCGACGAGGCATCTCAAATTATGCCACAGGATGCGGTTAGTAGCCTTATCCGAGCCAACCAGACGATCATTGCCGGGGACACGAAACAGCTCCCACCGACCTCGTTTTTCAACGCCGGCGTTGACAGCGCCGACGGCGTTATGGAGGATCTCGAAAGCATCCTTGACGAGGCGGCGTCAGTCCTCCCCGAAAAACGTCTGCTCTGGCACTATCGGAGTAATACAAACCGACTGATCGATTTCTCCAACCAGAAATACTACGACAACCGGCTGAAAACCTTCCCCGAGAACGCTAGCGACGGAGCGGAACTAGGTGTTGACTTTGAGTACGTCGAAAATGGACTCTACGACCGTGGTGGCTCAAGCACGAATGAGCCGGAAGCCAGACATGTCGTCGACCTAATCGAGGCACATGTTGAGGAGCGTCCTAGCGATAGCCTCGGAGTAGTCGCATTCAGTCAGGCACAGTCTCAAGCGATACGCGACGAACTCGAGCGACGTCGCGACAGTTCCCCAGCGATCGCGAGCTTCATCGATGTCGATGATGCGCTGGAGGGGTTCTTTGTTAAAAGTCTCGAGAACGTTCAGGGTGACGAGCGTGACCGACTCATCTTCACTATTGGCTACGGGCCTGATAGCGAAGGCCGAATCACGATGAATTTCGGCCCGCTCAACAACAGCGGTGGGGAACGTCGACTAAACGTCGCTGTGACACGTGCTCGCGACCAAATCACAGTCGTCTCCTCAATCCGACACTCCGATATCGATCTTACAAAGTCCAACAACCGTGGTGTCGAAGACTTCAAACACTATCTTGAGTACGCGGAGGTTGGCGAGAATGCCCTTCGAAAAGAGACATCGTCTACAGACATCGACCACTTTGACTCTGGGTTCGAGGAAGCAGTTTGTGACGCCTTGCGTGCCCGTGGGTACGATGTCGAGACTCAGGTCCAGAGTGCGGGGTACAGCATCGACTTAGGGCTCAAACATCCCGACTACTCGGGGAAATATGTACTGGGTATCGAGTGTGACGGTGCTGCCTATCACTCCTCGAAGACCGCTCGGGACCGCGACCGAACTCGCCAGGCCGTCCTCGAAGATCTCGGATGGGAAATCCATCGTATATGGTCTCCAGACTGGACGGCGAATCGAGACGGACAGCTCGACGCGATAGATGAAAAGGTCGAGAAATTGTCGGAATTTATGGACACACCAGGTCGAGCTGATGGAGGCATTGCAGAATCAGCCCATACTGAAGCAATCGTACCTGTAGTGCCTGTGCCTATGTCGAATTCAGAGTTTGGCGGCTATCAGGACGAGATAACGGACTACGAGGAGCCGGATACAGTCTCCTCACATTGGGGAGAATTCGATGAGGCAAGTAGACAGCATATCTGCAACGACTTGACGACAGTTGTCGAACGATACGGGCCGATAGAAAAGGAGAACGCGTATCGGGTAGTCGTTGCTGGATGGGACGTCTCGCGACTGGGCAAGAACATTCGGAGTCGATTAGAACGTTATTGCCGTCGCGAACAGCACAGAAACAACCTTCGCCTCAAAAACGGATTCCTCTGGCCAACTGGTACGGATACAGTATACGTTCGAACGAATACAGATCACGCGAATCGGAAAATCGATCAGATCCCGCCACAGGAAATTGCGAAGGCAGCATACATCATCTTGGACGAAGGTGGATCGATGACGCGACCGGATCTCGTCTTGGAGACGGCGAGGCTGTTCGGCTACTCTCGGACGGGGAAACGGATCAAAGAACAGATCGATTCGGCTATCTCTCTGCTCGAGCGTTCAGCGGCAATGCGTCAAACCGACAATCGCGTATCTGCGGTCGTAATAGACATTGACGACGTTCTCACCACACACAAATGATGTAGGCTTTGTTGAAATCCTATTAGTCAGATACAATTCCTGGTGAAATACCTGTTATATAGGTTGGATAATAATCAATAATCCACTTGACAGATTTCGATGATGATTTTAGCGGCATGCAAGACAGAGAGGGTGAAGTCAGCACATTCAACCTTGTCGGAGCACCGCCACGGACTGCTCGATTGCATCGCCATTACCGTCCTTCGTTGAGTTATGAAAGAATCATTAATATATTCGGGTCAGTCGTTTGGTGCTACTTCTAAACCGATCTCAATGTCACGCACATCGCACATTTTTTGGAAATCCTGTTTTGACTCCCAACTAACATCATTTAGAAGAATTGTGACCTCAACCTCCCAGGAGCTTAGAAAGAATTCCGATTTGAAAGTCTCGCTCTCCATCAGGAGTTCACCAATTACTTCCTCCGGAATCTCGCCATCAGTGCTTTTTACCTCAACCAATTCATAACAGTGAATCTCTTTCTCGGGCCAACGTGCTTGATCCCTAGGCCAGCGAACGACGCCATCTATCCGTTTTTGTGTTTGGAGAGCAACCTCTTTGAATACAATTGCATGGTCATCCTTCCGGGTCTTCGATGGGTACTCTCCTGGTACAGTTTCCCAAACATCTGGTCCATCCGATGTTACCTTATCCAACCAGCGATTGAAAATATTTTCTTCCTCTTTATTTTGTATTTTACTTCTAGATTTATCAGTTAGAACATGGAGGAGATCATCTCCTGGTGGCTGTCCATTAGGGTCTGGTATTTTGGACATACTGTTACTAGAATTCGTGACCGTTTCAGTTAGGTCTTTTGACTGGTCACTGAGACGTAATACCTGGAGGCGAGATAATCAACTCCGTCACGAAAACTCTGCTTGGGGAGTAAATACACTAATAGCCATCGGATAGACTCCGTTCAGATTGACACGATCTTCGTCTGTATTGATCGAAACCGAATCAAAAATATCATCTGAGGGTGAGGGTGCGACAGAGCCACTGTTATGATCCTGTCCGACGCGTAGACAAACCATGCGAATTAACGGACACCGCTGATGTGGTGTCCTTGCTCTCTTTGATTCGACAGCCGCAACTGAACAGTATCAACAATCTCCTACAGAAGAGCATAGCTAGTTTTCTTTCGGATTCACTGGCCCAACGTATTCATTTTTCCACGAATCCCCATCACGCCACTGCCAATAATAATAGTGATATCCAGGTTTTGTTTCCTTAATCGTAATGTAGGCTCCGCTCGCAGGTACTTCTTCGTAGTCTTTTGGATCAGTTGAGATGTCACGATCTTCGAGATCCTCGAGATCCTCCTCATCAATCTCTTCTTCGTCTCGTTTTTCTTCGAGTTCACGCTTTTGCTTTGCTCGTTTCCAGGTTGCCAGATTAGCTGCGTACTCGGAGACCAACTCGAGCCGTTTTGGTGACTGGCTCTCGAGCGGATCTAAAACATATGCTGGCAGGTCTGGGGCAGATGGCTTCGATGGTCTGTTTTCGACCATGGTTACCCCACGTAGCCAAATACACTTAGTTTGTGGGGTAACTTTAAATCATGCTCCATCGAAAACTTGTAATTTGTGTGGGAAGTCATGTATACCCGATTCTTGCTGCGAAGCTGAGCGATAGCCTCAATTCACTCTTCACCAATCCACAATACTGCAATAATAAGTTATAGTTATTACCGTAACGGTTGGGTTTATATTAGGGAATATTGTAGTGGCCGGTAGAAAATATGTAGTATGTATTTATTGGAATGAACGAAATATGGGATGAAATGAATACCAATTGAATCAGATGCAATCCAATTCCACAGGATATGACTGACGAAAATCGCGGAAGAGACACCGAATTAGAAACGCACATTTGGGTAAGACGAGTGGCTCGACAGACGCTCTTTGCGGGCCTCATATTGTGTATTGTTGCCGTTCAACCGGCTCTCGCAGAGGATGTTCTCTGTGATACCGAGCGACTTCCAGAGATTATTTCCGGATTTTTTCAGATCACAACGACATTGGGGATCATTGGCATCGTTGTTGTGTGGCAAGCAGACTCTCTCGCAGAGATGTTCACGGTTTCGCCTGAACAACGACGGGGGTTGAAACAGCACAAGCGGTCCGCTCTCAAATCAGTGATCATCCTGCTTGTTCTGGGGCCCCTCTATACCGTTGCTGGATCAATCATGGGACTCCCACTGAGCGATTGTGTTGATCTAGTACCGTGGTAATGCGAGGCGACCATTCCCAACTTCAGGTGTGCATGATGGGACGTATAGCTGTTATACTCGGTGTTCTATTCATTATTGGCGGAGTTGCTACCACTCCTGGAGCTGCTGGTGACTCTCAAATACCGCAATCTGACACACTCGAGGACGAACTTGAGGAGAATGAGGATGCGACACTTTGGTCGAAGGAGGAGAACAACTGCCTGAGCGACGACGAGTACTATGAGGAACACGGTGAGAATCGATCGGCTCTCCACGGTCTTGGTGATTGTACTGACATTACGTTTGCGGAGCCACCAAGAGCTGCTCAGAACTGGACCAATTCTGATTTCAAATCGATCCAACCAGGAGACAGCGATACATCGGTTTACCCAGAACACGCCGAAACAAATTCCTCACAGTGGATCGCTGACGCTCACGCAACGATATTTGCCCTCCAGCCATCGACAATCGTACATCAGGGTCCGAACGAAACTCTATATGTTGCACCCACTGGCGAATTGCGCGGGATGGTCGACTACCGTGTCGATGTCCCTGAAGGCGATAATTCTGGAAATCGGACTGTTGATTGGTCGCTTCTCGAGCACGACATCCGCGAGATACGACTGATCCACGACGGTGAGACGATCGCTAATAATTCCAGCACCCACACGCCACAGATCGAGTACGACCTTGGTGATCGTAACTCGTCTACATTGACTCTCGAGGCAGATGTCGAGGCTGAACTCGAACGCACGGTCACTTACCAACACAGAGATGAAACAACTACCGAGACGTACACGGATTCCGTTACAGTCTCAAGTGAGCGTGAGATCGAGGTCTATAACCTGTCCGCATCGCTCTACTATGCAGCGTATCCGGATGGCGACGACGGTGTCGCGATCTATCAATCGCTTCCATGGCACGGATACGTTCTGTCCGAAGATGGTGAACGCACTGTCCGTGGTGTCTGGCGGTATTACACGGCTCGGGATACGGATTGGGATACGTTCGTTAGAGCATCCACAACTGAAACAGAACTCGACAACGAGACAGCCTCACCAGTTTATGTCAGAGCGTTCCCCTCCCGAATCGGCCCTCGTGCAGATCCAATTCACAGTGGGCCGACCATCGAAGAAGTATGGGGGGACGATAGTCCATCACCGAATCGAACGATCCACGAAAACGTCGAAATAGACGTAGTAGATGAGCCATACACGCGATCTCATGGACTTGCAGTTCGGGATGACGAGATCGATCGTGATCACCTCGAGGTTCAGGGGATCGTGCGCGGTGAAACAGCAACACTCGTGGGTCCCGAAGATGGGTCCGAACGCCAGGTTCACGAGAGCAATATCTCGGTTGAGATTCTCGAGCAAGACGACACGGAAGCCACATTTGAAATAACGTTGACTGATACCGAGTCGGGGAATCCGATCGCTCTCAATAATCCGTACGCAAACGACCCACGATTTGCACCGATCAGTGAACGAACGAGAGATGGGTACATTACGGTTGACGGCGAGCGCGTCGAGACGAACAGTTCTGGCGTCACGACCGTAACTGTGAGTCAGCCGGGACCATACACGGTCGAGTACCACCCTGGATCGTGGCGAACAAATAATCCGGCCTATGTTAGTGACGCCGAGCGTGTCTCGTGGCATCCATTGCTGACGGCACGGGGCTGGTTCGATCTCTTCATATTCGCTGTCTGGCTCACAACCCCATTCTTGATCGCATTGTATGCAGGTCTGAAACTCGGTTCGTTCCTCCGATTACCAGGCGACCATAATCCATGACTCCAACGAGACCATCAACACGACGTACCCTGCTGTGTGGAATCGCAACCAGCGCAGCTATCTCTGTGAGTGGCTGCTTCAACCGGTCTGAGACTGGTTCTGAAGTGGGATGGGACAATCCTACCTTCGAGGACATCTCGGTCGACGGAACGGAACTCGTCCTCGAGTTTGACGATGATGCATCGGTCGATCAAGTGAACGTCATCGATCCGAATGGTGAACTATACACTGAGCTGTCCGTTCCTGCTGGCGTCAGCCGAGAAACAGTTGAGATCGGTACCTCCTATCAGCCCGGTGAGTACGAGGTTGTCGCGCTTGTAGAAAGCAACGAACAAGACATCCAGACGGTGAACATCGAACCTGACATCCAAATCACCGATCTTCGACTTGGACGGAATCATCCTGACGAGATGTTCGAGGGAGCGAGTGATAATGAAATCAGATCTGAAGCAATTCTCACTTTGGAGAACACGGGAACTGGACCTGACGCCGCTACTCGACTGTCGTTTGAGGGAGATATTCCTCGAGAGACACCATCTGACTACGATGAGAGCGGAATTCAAGATATAGAAGACGATGTATCACGTTATGCTGATGCAGTTGACCTGCCCCCTGGTGAGGAAATTTTTCTCTATAGTCGTCGTCGACCATTTTCATCTGCATCGGAGAGGGTGTCTTGCACCCATAGCACTGAGGAAGGAGTGTTTGATGTAGCTGTTAACACCACAAACCGGGATGAGCCAATCACCGAGACGTTCTCGGTATCGTACACAGGTGAGAATCTAGTTGAGTGTGACATTGAGGTTGAGGTGATCTAGATATGTATCCAGCGTCTCTTTCTGAGTTTGGCCGTCGGTGGTTTGAGGATATTGTTGAAACGACCACTGAATGGTTCGAACAAGGGCTTGATGACGGTTATGATGTTCTAGCCGAGGAACTATTCGGAACGCCGGTTCCTGAGACCGATGGTAGCTTCGTCTTTGGAACACCTACGAATGACCCCTGGGTTGACCTCCATAGTTCACTCGTCGCTGGTGAATTTATGCTTTTGTCACTCCTGCTCCTCGTGATTTTTGTTCAGGCACGCCACACGATCCGTATATTCAATTTTGGAAGCGTCTATGAAGCTCGAAAAGCCAGAAGATCTGCCTGGACTGGTGCATTTTTGATTGTGACGTGGTACTGGGCTGCTGTTTTGATTTTGTATCTTGTTAATGGGTTTACTATCGCACTTATTCCTGGAATCGGGACTCTTGCTGATGGCCTGAGAGATTTCTTAGAAGTAACTATACAAAATCACATGCTCGCGTTAGCGCTGGCTTTGGTCGGTGGCCTTTCGATGTGGATGCTGCAAGCGTTGCTTTTCATTCGAACGATACTTTTGTATATATTTCTCTATGCAATGCCGATTATCGTCGCAGTCGCGTTTGGAAATTTACCGGTCATCTCTCGTATTGCGAAACAGTTCGCGATAAAATTTGTTCCATTGGCGATCATGCCGCTGCCAGTCGCCATTCTCTTTCGGGGCTACGACCTTCTCTTCGGTACTGGCGCTGAATCATCACTCGCACCAGAGAGCGCTTTTTTGAGTTATCTTGTTGGTGTATCGCTTCCCGTCTTTGCCCTACTCCTAGTCTGGAAGCTATTTGCGTTCAGTAACCCGCTTGCGGCCAAAGTCATCGGTGGTACGGCAAAAGGCGTTGCGACGATTGGAGCAGCGTTAGTTGCCACGAAAGTCGCTGGACCATTAGCAGGCGCAACAGCAGCACGGTGGGGAACGAAAGCAGCCGCTCTACAGGTAGCTGGACAGCAGTTTCGAGGCCGAGACGGTACTATTGGCCCTCGCTCTGGGAAGAGTGGTGCCTCCACTCGAGGGACGTCCTACGACAATGTCGTGTCCGATGCGTATGGCCAGCAAGGAGTTCCGCAGTATCGCCGCACAGAGAACGATCCTGGATACTACTAACAATGACAGACCGAGATGCAGCAGCACGGCGGATTATGAATGAATTGGGTGAAGAAAACCGTATTCCAATCGTTAACATCGATGAAGGAGATGTCTATGTTCTCCTTGGCTTACCGATTGCTTCCCTTCTGCTTGGTGGTTTAATTGGTGTCGACGGTCTTGTCTTACCCCTAGTCCTCATCGGAATCACACTGGGCGTTGCCTCTGTGTATGCCAGCCCACCACACCTTTCGGCGGCGACGTGGCTTACGGATCTCTATCGCTACTACTGCAAGCGCCCACGGGTCACCTATAGCGTTCCCGAAAATGACGAACACATTCGAGAGGACTCGAATTCAGTACGCAACGAGGGCGGTGTTATCAACTACACACCATTTGCTCCTGACGAGCGAACGCAGGATCTCACGAATATCGAGCGAGCGTGGCCGGGAGCAGGTGCAGTGCAGCGGGCTGATGGATCGATGGAAGCGTTCCTCGAGCTCGAGCCTGGAAACATGGACTTCGCGATGAGTGGTGACTGGGCTCGTATTCAGGAACTCGGTAGCGAATTCGCAAACAAAGAACTTGACTCTCCTCTCAAATTCCACGCAACAACCCGGTCGTTTCCAGTTGCAGACCTCATCACACAGATCGATAAACGGCTTACCGATGATGATGTCTCTGACAACCCTATCTTCGAAGAACTCCTCGAAGAGTACCGTGCGCAGCGACCGCGAGATCTCGATGGCGCTCAACAAATCCGTTACTTTCTCGGCGTTGAAGTCAACTCTCTTGAAGTCTACAACCGCTATCGAGACGAACAATCTCCGGCTGAAAGGTTGATGACACTCCCAGTAATTGGATTTCTGTTCAACCCATTCGTCACACGCCGCGAAAATTTCAGCGATGCAGAGCTTCGAGCGGAAATGTTCGAGAAACTCGATCGTCGGTGCCGGGCAATCCAAACCGAACTCGTTCAGAAAGCACCGGGTTGGTCAGCCAGACGACTGAGTACTGTGGAATTGTTCGTCCTTGCAATGGACTTTTGGACTGGTGAAGAACACGAATACGACGAGGCAGCGAACGCCGTTCGCGAGCAGCCAGTCGTCAGTTCCCAGCGGAGGGAAAACGATGTATAGTGTCCCCGTATTCGTCGATGTCCTCACTAGTTTCGACACAGGATACCTCATGGTCGGTGGTGGCCTTCTCCTCTTGCTTGTTTTCGGAGCTATTGGTATCGCACACTATCGTGGACAAGCACGGACTGACGAGGACGAAGTGGATTTGTCGGATCTTCTTGAGAAAGACATGGTCGAAACTGGAGACACTGAGAGGAAGGTCCTCAACGAAATCTCCGAACGACACAAAGGTGCTATTGCACCGAGCGCAATCTCGTGGGAAACACGGGTTGCACAGGTTGGTGAGCAGTGGACGTCGACGCTGTATATTGCGGACTATCCAGACTATCCGAAAGACGGCTATCTTAACGAATTGGTTGATCTGACCGATATCGAGTTCGATCTGACGGTCCATATCACACCAAAAAATCAGCAGCAAGCCCGTGACGAACTCCAGCGTGTAGCAGACGACTTGCAGGTCGATGCAGAGCTCGAGCAGAGCTCTCGAAGTGCTTACCTACGGGATCGAGCTAACGAAGCGGTTGAGACGTACAAAGCGGTTGAGAACGGGAGCAAAGTCTTCAGCCAGGGGATGTTCATCACTGTTCGCGCAGACACGAAAAACGAGCTTCGCGAGTCCGTTCGAACTGTTCGAAGTCGCCTTCGTGAACAACCAGCTGGTCTTTCACCGAAGACTGCCATCTGTAAACAAGATCTGGCGCTTCAGGCGGCAGCACCGATCGGATCAAATCCCTTTGGCCGTGAAGCGATATCGCTTGGTGGGGCCATTGGTGCATTACTGGCATCGCCGCACAATGCAACCATTCTTGAGGAGGGTGGAGTCGAATTTGGTGTCCACAGAAAGACCCAAAGTCCGGTCGTGATCGATCCGTTTGCTCGTGAAAATGGGTATGCGATGTTCACGATTGGCGATCCGGGATCCGGAAAGAGCTTCGGTGCAAAACAGAATTTTATCCGCTCGATGGAGCAAAGTGAAGATCGGATTGGGATTATCCTTGAGCCATTGAACAACTGGGCTGGTGTCGCCGAAGCACTTGGTGGCTCACGGATCACGGTCGGCGGAGAGATGGGACTAAACCCGCTTGAATTAAAGCCGACGCCAGAACGGATCCAGCGGGCAATGGGTGAGGACGCCAGTCCCTACCGCGAAAAGCTCGATAGTGTGATGAGTTTCCTCTCGAATTATTTTGCGCGTCGTGGAATCCAACTCGGTGATCGGCGAACCACACTCGAGACGGCAATCGAAGAGGCGTACGCTCGAAAAGGTATTACGGACGACATCGCGACACACTACAACGAGAGCCCGACGCTGCGAGACGTCCTCGACATTCTCGAGGAGATGGTGGACAATCCGGAGGGATTCGTCGTCCGAACGGACGAAGAGGCCCGGAAGATCGAGTCGGATGCGACGTGGTTGATCGATCAGTTACGCTCCTTTGCAGAGGATGGTCGCTACGAAAATCTTGGGCGACCAACCGAGTTCGACCTTCGCGACGAGAAGGTGATCTATCTCGACCTGGCCCAACAGGAGGGGAGCCTCGGCGGGAGCACAAGTCTCATCATGCAGTTGCTGATCACACTGGTCTACGAACGGGCGAAAGAGACGGAGAAGGAGGTCGTGTTCGTCATCGACGAAGCTCGATACCTGATGCAGGACGCAGCGAGTCTCAAGTATCTCGAGATTGTGTTTCGTCACCATCGTCACCACAACCTTTCGATTCGGATGGTGACCCAGACTGTCGACGAGTTCTTCCAGCACGCCGAATCCGAGGCGATACTGGACCAGTGTGCAATCAAGCAGTTCCATCACCTCGACGGCATGGATCAGCACTGGGCAGACGAAATGGGCTTGAACTCAGCACAGATGCGTTTCATTCAAGATGCAGTGCCCGGCAGCGAGGATATCGGCTATTCCGAAGCGCTCGTCGGTGTCGACGGTGACTGGCGTGGAATCGAGGTACACGCCCTCGAGAAAGAGAAGGCTGTGATCGACTTCGACCCTAAAGAACAGTCTCGAACTGCGCTCCCAGGTAGTTCTGCTCTAGAACAGTCGGGTACTCGTGAATCATCCATTGAAGAGCATATTGAAACGAATTCTGAACTTCTGACATGGACTGACGAAGGTGCTGGATCCGATGACTGAATACATTCAGGTGACGCCAACATCAGAGGAAGTAGAGTTGGGGGAAGTTCCAACCGCACTCGAGAGCCTGCATACTCTGACGAATCCAGATGCAGGCAGTTTTGCGAATCGGTTGAATCCGCTGTCGGATACGTCACCGCCAACATTTGAGTTTCTCGCAATCAGTGAGGGTGACGACGAACCGGTTGAGTTCTACTACGGCGTCGATCAGGCAGCACATCTCGAGACGTTGGAGAAGCGTCTCAGAACGATTTATCCGACCACGTTCGACGTAATGCGTAGCGAACTCAGTCTCGAGCAGACACTCATGAAGCCAGCCGAGTATCCGAGAGCAGCGTCTCAAGAGGACCTCGGACAAGGAGAGTTGCAGACTCCCCCATCAAATGAGGACGCTCCTGAACGAACTGATGGTGGCTATCCGACCATCGAGAAGGAGAATGCCAATTCGAAAGTAGAGAGTGAGAAAGTCAACGATAACGAGAAAAGCCACCAAATCGAGTTCGACGAAAAAGAAATACAGGATCGATCAGCACCGCCCACAGATCCATCAGAGGAAACGGTTTTCAGCCGTTCCTCACTCGAGGAAACGGAGCCAATCGGCGTCCAGTGGTACGGTCGGGCTGAACGCAAACGAGACTGGATGACGACGCTCAAATCTTTCACAAACCGTGAACCAGACCCGACAGAGTACGATACTGATCAGCCCCCACTGGCGACACTGATCGACCATCTGACGGAGATTGAATCCCTGATCGCCTTTCAGGTTGTCTGGCAACGCAAACCCAACTGGATTGACGACGCTGTGATCCGACAGGAGGACCTCAAAGACGGTCGTGATACATTTTGTCAACGATATATTGGGCCACTGTTCGAGGTCGGCGCTGTCGACCCTGATGATCGGGAACAGTATCCTGGGATCGAAGCTCGGGACCGCGCTGATCGGATCGAGATGAAACATCCAAAGCGGACGTTCACTGTCAACGCACGGGCAGTGGCACTTGCAACAAATGAGTCTCCAGGTAGCAATCGGGATTGTGTCGAAAGTCGACTCGATCAGCTTGCACAGTCGTTGACACCACTTGATGGCCCGTTCTATCAACTTGAAGGAAAACGTCTGCGGTCAAAGGGGGTTCTCAAACGGCGAAAACGTAAGCGTGCACTGTCGATTCTAGAGGCGGTTCTCGATGCCACCCTCGTCACGGGTCGTGGAAAGTGTCGTCCCGATCTCGTTCTGAATGCTGATGAACTCGCAAATCTAACCATCGTTCCCTCGTCTCAGGATCTCACTGTTGAAGGGACTCGTGGAACACGTTCTGAACAGCGATCTCGGAATCCTTTGCCAAGGCCGCATCCAGATCTGATGGAAGAGTTCCAATCAGGGATGGCTATCGGGTATGCACTCGATGAAAACGGTGAACCAGAGGATGTCCCAGTGCGAATCCCCCCTTCACTTCTTCCAACCCACTACGTCCGTGCGGCAACGACCGGCGGCGGAAAGTCGAAATCGTTGACCAACGACAAGCTCTCGCTATACGACCAGACCGACGGGCCGATCATCCTGATCGACGCAAAGGGTGACGGCCTCTGTGAGGACTACATGCGAGCCCACGCTCGTCGATTCGGTGTTGACGACCTCGAGGAGAACGTCCTGCACTTCCCGATTCCCAAGGTACTCCCCGGATTCGCGTTCTTCAACATCGAGCGCCAACTCGAGAACGGGGTCCGTCGTATTGATGCAGTCCAGAACAAGGCGGATCACTACGAAGAGATTCTGAAGATGGTGATGGGGAAGGAGCGCTACGAACGAGCAGTTGTTGCGCCAACGCTCATCAAGTATCTCATTAAGACACTCTATGACGACGAGTACGGCCGTGAGAACGGGCGCTACCGTGAAAGTGAGGAGTACTTCGCCCACGACCAACTCGAGTACATCGTCGATCAACTCTGGAGTGCCGGACCACCAGAGCCCGAGGAGGGCGCTGCACCACGCTCGAGTAACCCACAGGTACAACGGCGGATCGACCGCCAGCTGCAGCTCGATCCGAACACATTTGCGACCGTAATGGGCGGTGTGAGCAATCGCCTCGACTACATCTCCCAGGACGAGCATCTCCGCCGAGTGTTCAACAACACTGAGCCGCAGTTCGACTTCCGTGATGTCCTCGACGATCGGAAGGTCATCCTCTTCGATCTCAGTGGTCTTCGTGATGAGTCGGCGAAGGCGATTACCGGTGTGATCCTGACAGAGCTCTACAACGCGCTGAAAGAGCGTGGGGATGATCTTCAACGGAAGCCGGACGATTATGTGGTCAATCTGCTTATCGATGAGGCCTCGAGCCTGGCCGTCTCTGACGTAATGAACACGCTGTTGGAAAAAGGACGAAGCTTTCGGCTCTCTGTTGGTCTCTCACTGCAGTTCCCCGAGCAACTCGACGTCAAGGGTGGTCGAGAGGTCTACCTGAACGTCCTCAACGACGTCGGGAGCCCGATCATCGGCAAGATCGCCGTCGACAACGAGATTGCAAAGGTGATGGCTCACGAGGATATGGATCCCGTCGAGTTTGCCAACCGGATTCGGTCGCTTCCACGTGGTGAGTGGATTGTTCGCCTCCCCAGTCCGACATTCGGCGAGACCGGTCCAGAGCCGTTCAGTTTGTCTCCGCTTCCGATCCCACCTGGTCATCCCGAGAGTGAGTATCCACTTACCGCTCGCGAAGAACAGGAGTTTCAGGAGACGCTCAAAAGAATCCATGATCGTGCAGATACCGAGTACGGCACTGTAACAAATGTACCTCCCAGTAGTCAGACACCCGCGACTGTTCGCGATGAATTCGACCTCCCCACAGACGATCTCGATGTTGCACTTGCGACAGTTATTCGAAGCGTCCAACTCCAAAAGGGAGTTCGCGAAGAGAACGGTTGGGTGGCTGCTCCAGGAGTGGATCTCAAGCTTCGAAAACGGTTCGAAGCCGTTGATGCAGACCCACCTGCGATTACAGAGCTTGGTCAAATCCGTGAGCGATCGCACCTGATTGAGGTTACACTCGATTCAGAACGAAACGACATTGTTGTCCGACTCACTGACGAGGGTGAAGCGGTGGCTGAGCCCGATACAGGACATGTCAGAGCGGCGGGTGGCGATGAACATGATGCAATACTCCTCGATGTTGAGCGTGTCTTGGCCGAACACGGCTTTCGTATCACGGTATTCACCCAAGATGGCAGTGAAAAACCCGACGCTCGAGCGACACACCCCGACTCTGAGCACGTCTTCGACATAGAAGTAGAGTCAACGACGCCAGAGAATCCGGTGAAGGTCTTGCAGAACCTGAAACGCGCACACGACGCTGGCCATATCCCTCTGTTTGTCGTCGCTGGATCGAAAGAAGAGCATCAGGACGGGTTATCTACAGCTGCCCGTGTCGAACGAATCCTTTCATCGCCCGTCAACACGCTCAAGTCCGGAGAGATCCGTCTGTATACTACTGATTCGCACCTTACGTTTGATGGTGGCGCACACAAACGGGAAGGCGTTACCGCGGTTCGCCCCCTCACAAATGGCTCGAGGCGGACTAACTGGCTTCAGGACGACGAATCATACGTTCTTCTCGATGAAAATGAAGACGAACTCACTCGGGTCACCTCATTTGAGTCACTCACACGGGCCGACGTCCCAGCTGTCTACAGCTATAATCAGACCAGTGGCGAGTTCGTCGTCTATGAAAACGCCGAGAAACACCGCTACGAGACGAAGACGGAGTTTGAGCGTGAATGGACTCGGATCAAGCGTCCGTTTGTCCCTGAATCTGACCTTCCAGAAGTTAATTTCAACGGTCGCGAGTACGCTGTTCTTGTCTTAGGATCTACCGAGAATGACGGCAACTCTCTCGTCATCTACGACAACGGTGAGATAACGCCCTTCGCCGAGATTCACGAATGGCTTTCGAAACCAGAGTTAGAAACCGATCTAGGTCTACCGGAAGCGAGGCCCGACAGCTTCGAAGGGAGTGAACAAGGTGGTACCAACACTATCCCCAAGGAAGCATACAACGATCCAAATGCTGCGATTTCCGCATTTGTCGACGCCCGTCTTCGTACTGGCGAGGATGATTCTCTCACACCGGATGAGGTCTATGATGCGTATGTTATGTGGGCAACGAACCATGAAATTTCAGTCGAGAGCAAAAATTGGTTTGCTCGTCGTCTTGGGGACCACATTGAGTTTGAGCGCGAAACGGTCTATCGAGATGGAAAAACAGTCCGGTGTTATGTGGGGTTGGTACTCGATCAAGCGGAGGATCAATGATCGGGTCATTTTGTACGAGACGGCGTTGTTGGAGAAGGGGTAACTGTTCACTCAACCATTGTAGGCTCCCTTATGTATCAGTGGAAAAGACGCTACGATATTTCGATTCCACATCTAACCAAACACCCTCATTCGGGCAATATCAACGGTTTCACCGCTCTTACGGCAATCTTGAAATTCTCAGACGAGGTCTTACGGTATTTGCATTTGCCGTAAGGCCCTCAAGTCAGGCGATTTTTACTTCCAACCTGCGATTCTCACGGCAAAAACCAACTAGTATAGAGAGGGAGTACCCCGTTGGTAGAGGGATTTCGAGTTGGGGAATAGTCGATATAGTGAGTTGTTTGACTCCTGAGGAGTGCGGAGTCAAATCTGTAGCGAAGAACAATGAGTGAGAACACACCACCTATCGATGTTGAAGCGATACCGGAAACACTCCTGGAGCGGGCACAGTGGATTTGTTGGCGAGCGGAAAATCGAGATGGGAAATCGACGAAGGTACCAGTGGATCCAGAGACTGGTAGTTTCGCGTCGACGATGGACGATCGAACGTGGTCTACTCTTGAGCGGGCACTCGAGTATGCGGGGACAGGTGCAGCCAAGGGAGTCGGATTCGTCTTCACGGCGACGGATCCACTCGTTGGGGTCGATTTGGATGACTGCCGCGATCCTGAGACAGGCAAGCCACTCGAACCGGCGCCGTCGATCATTGAACGGCTGGATTCATTCACCGAGGTTTCGCCATCAGGAACGGGGTATCACGTGATCCTCGAGGGCGACCTTCCCGATGGTCGGAACCGGCATGGGTCGATCGAGATATACGATCACGCTCGCTTCTTTACGGTGACTACAGACCATGTCGGTGGAACGCCGACGTCGGTTATCGGACGACAAGCGGCACTCGAGGCAGTTCACGAGGAGTTCATCGCGTCCGAGACGAGTGATGGGGCTGACGGCGTCGACGGTAAGCCACCGGACACTGAAGCTTGTGATCAGTCACTAAAACTTGAGGACGAGGAACTCCTCGAGAAAGCACGGTCGGCGAGCAACGGGGAGAAGTTCGATCGATTGTGGCGTGGCTCGACTGCTGGGTACGAGAGTCAGTCAGAAGCAGACATGGCATTGTGCTGTTTGCTGGTGTTCTGGACTGGTGGCAACGCCGCTCGAGTCGATCACCTCTTCCGGCAGTCAGGGTTGATGCGAGACAAGTGGGACGACGTCCATTATAGCGATGGCTCAACATACGGTGAGAAGACGGTCGAGCGGGCGATTTCGAATACGAACGATGTATATGATCCGTCGAATGAGAGCGGAACATGTGATGTGGGTGCGCAGACGACAACTACACAGAGTCATACTCGGGAGGATCCCACATCGACGACTGATCGAACTACGGAGGAAACTAACAGCGCACAGGCCGCCTATCTGGCCGAGAAGAATCAGCTTTTGGGTGAGCGGGTGTCGGACCTCGAGGCGACGCTTGAGCAGAAAGACACCCGTATCGAGGAACTCGAGTCAGAGAATCAGACGCTTCGAGAGGCACTCGAGGCCTGTATGGAACAACCCGAGGATTGTGATCAGCCTTCGGCGTTCGGGACTGACGATGAGACAGTTACGGAGCAGGACTCAATTTGGAACCGTACAAAGCAGTTATTCGGCGAGACGAATGAGTAGTCTGAGAACCCGTAGATACACGTTTTATCGGTCCCATAGGAAGAACTGATGGAACTGAGTGATGAGCGACTCTCGCTTTCGAGGACTCTCTCGGAGCTAGATCAAGAGGTGATCGAGTTTACACGTGTTTTGAACTCATGTGATGTTAATTACGTCATTGTGAGCGGGTACGTAGCAATTCTTACAGGCCGATCACGGGCGACTGAAGACATCGATGTCATTCTCGAGCCTCTTTCAAAGACAGAAACGGAACAGCTTGTTTCGGTCCTGAAAGATAGCGGTTACTGGGGAATGGCGATGCCGTTGGATGATATGTACTCGCTGTTGAGTGATGAAGACCGGATTCGAATCGCTGAAGACGGAGAGATGTTTCCTAACTTTGAGACGTGGTTCGTTTCAAATGATCTCGAACGTGAAGCACTCGATAACGCGTTGACGGTGGAGTTTGACGACAGTCAGATTGCGGTTAGCCCGATTGAACTCCAGATTGCATATAAACTTCGGCTCGCACAACAAGCAGGGAGTCTGCACGGAAAATATTTCGAAGACGCACTCCACCTCTACTTTACCTTCGAGGAACAATTTAACACGGAGGAACTCGAAGTGTACGTCACTGAACTGGGTGTTGAAGACTACTATGCTGAACTCAAACGAGCTTGATAAAAGCCAGACCAAGTCTATTGAGCAACGCCGCGCATTTATCAAGCAGTGGGCAGAGTACGTTCGCACCCATGACGATGCGGAGTGGTCACGCCAACAGAATAAATTGATCAACTCTCAGATTCGCTCTGCGAAGGAATCGGCTAAACAGGGAGACACCGATCCTGTTCGATTTCAAGAGGCAATCGATCGGCTGCAAAAGCGATAATCTTCCTCGTCCATATGGGGTGCCATCAGCCAAGAGGTATCTATCGAATATGCTTTTGCTCGATAAACGGACTGAATCACGTCCGGGACAAGTGAAACCACAGCGAAAGAGATTGATAGATCTGTATCTAATCTCGAGATCATTTGAATATATTCTCCTCTATTATCTTCGTAACAGACGCTCCAAATGGATATGTTCCAACAGTACCAACACCAATCTATGTCGGGCGGCTTCATCGATATCGACGAGTTCGAGAACGGCGACGACGACGCATTCAAGGAGCGAAACAACACCGAGCGGATCGAGTCGTTCCTTGACGAGAACGACGATCGTGCGTGGAAGGCAGCGGTGATCGCTAAGCGTCTCAAGCTGGATACGGACGCCGCCAGTGCAATCCTCTCACGACTGAAAGAGCGTAGCCTTTGCGGCACAAGCATCCATACTGGGCGATTACAGACGACGAGGAGCGCCTCGAAACTGCCTACCGGCTACACCAGTATCACGAGGCTGCAGACGAGCAGTACGGAGTGGAACGTCTTGAAGAGCTCCAGACCGACGAGATGGAGAACGTGCAGTGACCGCAGTTGAAGAATCAATTCCAAAAATCAACAGAACTTTATCACTCTATTACTTTGTTGTCGCGTAACGTTTTCTCGCAGCCGTGGGTGTCTCTGTCGATCCATCGCCTTCGACGAGAGCGGAGTCCGTTCCGGTAGATAGCAATGTGCAGTACTCGCGCACCCGCTTGCGGCGGGAGAACGTGACACTCACACCATGACAACCGACCAGATTCCGCCGATGGGCCAACTTGCACCGTTAATTGATCGAATGCAAGAGATCGCTCGAGATGAACTTCCGGAACCGAGATCGTGTCGAGTACAGCTTTGGGACGATGGGACGTTCGATATCAATATCTACCACTCGAGGGGAGGCGATGAACGAGAGTGGATCACCTATGAACGCTCCACAAGTGAAATTCTCTATATCTACGTCGCTGGTGCGGACTGGGAAACAGAATCAGTACCTCACAAAGCGTCACCAGCTAATTCGATCTGAGTCTTCAGTTTCGTCCTGACGAGTCATCACCAGTGGGTGAACTACGCTGATCGAAGAGAGAGCTGTCGCTGTCGGCGGCGATCAGCCGCCGACGCGACGGCATTGCCACTCACGAGCAGGGCTTCCTCGGTCGGTGGTTACCGCTGGAACCGATCGTCCGGTGGCAGATTTGTGGGGACGGCCCGACGCACCGCGAGGGCCGTCCACGCTGCCCGTCGGAACATGTTGATGAACTCCTTGAACGGCCAGGACCAGAGGCGACGCCCGCCACGGCGGGGCGTCGCCACGTATTCCCAGTGTAAATATCGCCAGACGTTCTGCAACAGCAGGCTCACCACGACGTACAACAGCCGTACGACTGGCTCTTGCGTCGATGTTGTCGCAATACTCTGTTCGGACAACCGGTAGCTGGCCTCGATACCGAAGCGTTTCGCGTAGTGGTATCGAGCGTCTCGTGGTGTGTCGATGAACGGCGCGTCAGCGGCGTAGCCGTGACGCGCCACGCCGTGTTCGTCGTAGCGTCCGTTCTGGTAGGTACAGTCAATATAGACGGGAAACTCGACGGTCCAGCTGTGACCGTCGAGTTTAGCCGTCAGATCGTGTTGGATGACGCGACTCCAGCCTTCCGAGAGTTCCTGCTTGATCGTCCTTCCCCAGCGGACGATTGGCATCACGTAGGCATGGTTGTGCGCCTGAAGCAACGTGAGACACTTGCTGTCGTAGAATTCACGGTCAAGATAGACGGCCTTGACACTGAGATCAAGGCCGTCGAGCACACCGAGAAACTCCACGAGGACGCTGCTGGCAGTGTCGCCGTCTTCGAGACGGCGCACTGCCAGCGTGAATCGTTTGTTCGTCACACGCGCGTAGAGTGTGGCGTAGGCGTGGAATACAGTGGTTCCACGTTTCGCTTCCGAATGATAGAGGCCGTCTGTCTCGTCCTCGTCACCGTAGTAGGGCAGCAGGTGGAGGTCTGCGCAGACCTCCACCTGCTCGGGAAGTACATCGAGGACGTCCTTTTGAAGGAGCGTATTGCCGGTTCGTTCGATCGACTCCAGGTCGAACTTCTCACGGAGGTGGTAGAGAACCGTGTTGTGGTGGGGTGAATCTTCGCTCTTCTCACAGAGTGTCGAGACCGAGGTCCCGTCGGCGCACGCGCCGACGAGGACCTCGCAAATATCTTCAGACGTCGTTTCAGCGTTTGGAGCGAGATCGAGTTCGACCTCCTCGTCAACACGATTGACGAGGAAGTTAAGGAGCTGGTCCTCGTTGATCGAACTGTCTGCTTGGATGGTATTAGGCACACCTTCCGCAAGCAGACATCCTTCCTAGTTACTTACTATTTAGCGGAGGGTCTCACGAACAATCGCCGTCGTTGAGCTGCTTTGTGAAGTACTGAAGGTGGGAGAAGGTTTTGAGACTGCTGGTTCGGGAAGTGGGAATGCCGATATAGGAGTTACTGAGTCGTTTCTGCAACCGATAATCTGCGATATATTGCCACCAAATTTATAAGTCCTATATGAGTTATATTTCTCTAATGAAAATCGGTTCTTCTGACAAGATACTTGCAACAGTTAAACAGGTTACCGGGAAGTGTATCTTAGGCACAACAAGTCAGTGGGATAATATTTCTGAGATGGTGATTCTGTGTGATAACGAAAATAAACAAATTGTTCCTGGACAAGAACTCCCAGTCGAAGTGGATCGAGTTGACGGAGACACTGTCTATGTAAGTGTTACTCGCGCACCGTATACAAGATTCGTCTGGCCAGGGGATACAGTAGAACTTACACCAACGCACTTTTCAGAAGACGGTTTATCGGTAGCAGAACATTCAACATCATCGTTTGATGTCGTCCACGTGATCGGAGCTGTGCCAAACGAAACTGTAGTTGTCAAGATTCTTAAAATCGCAGAGAATACCGCAGTTGGGGAAGCCATTGAAACCCATTCTCCAGGGCTCGAAGTGGGCGATGAGTTTAGTATAACAGTGGAAGCAGGGAATTCAGTTGGAACGAATAAAGAAGGAGCATTTGAAATTCAACTGGGTACGCAAGCAAAAGTCAAAGCTGATGTGACCGTTAAAATCACAAATCTTGATGGACAAATTGAAGCAGATATTATTGAACCAGGCATCCTTCCAGTTCCTGGAAATGAGTTGGTTGCATCCGTTGAGAGAAACTCGACAACGGCTTTCGTTCTTGAAGGCGACTATGCTATAGAACTGTCAAAGCCTGCCCTCGTCACTGCAGATGTTAATGTTAGAGTGAATGACTGCGGAGAAGATGAAACTCCAAAAGCAACTATAATCTCGTATGACGACGCAGTTCCTGAAACAGGAGACATCGTTGCTGTATGGTCTATTGCAGGGGAAGCAAGAGCAGAACCGGAAAATGGGACGTACCAAGTTTCATTACATTCTGAAATGCCGGTTCGTACTTGTTTTACCGTGGAGATTACAAATTGTGAAGACAAGATCGAAGGAAAGACAGCCGGTATCGGCGATCTTCCGATATCTGGCAATCAGATTAAGGCCAAAATTGAAAAAGGATCTACTAGAGCAGTTGCGGAAAATGGTAAGTACAATGTGTTACTCCCATCTCCAGCTTTAGCGAGTGGTGTTGCAACTCTTGAGATTGATTCTCCACCAAGAAATGACAGTACAGAAGCTCATATAGCGTCTTATGACGGCTTGATCCCATCAGTTGGAGACACCGTGTTAGCCCATAGCAAATCAGGCAAATCAATCGCAAAACCAGTCGATGGAACGTATACCCTTAATTTGAAGAAAACGACTCCGATCGGTACTAGGATTAAAGTTAAAATAATAAATATATCTAATAAACGAATTAATGGAACGATTGTTGATCAAGGTGAAATACCTAATGAGGGAGATAGAGTGAGAGCAGATGTGTCGTACAAGAAAAATTATGCAAAGAGCAAGGATGGATATAGAATTGATCTAGATAAGGAGTCAATTATGGCCGATACTGTGACCGTTCGTATTAGAGAAGTAACTGGGGCCAGTATTTATGGTTCTATCACTATGTACGATTCTCTTCCGGAAGCCGGTGACACTGTAAATGCTGTAGTAAAGCCAGAAAAACAAATTGCCGAAGCAACTGCCAAACGATATGAAATCCATTTAGAAGAGCAGACAGACTCCAGTGGGATGAATGATATTAAAATAACCTCTGTCGGAGATAAGATCCAGGGGGAAGTAGTAAATAAAAAATCAAGTGGTAATGCGAAAAACCCACTAGATCAAAAGAACTTAGATAATGATATTGTTTCTAGAGGATACAGATGAACAATGAAGTTCTATAGGAAATTGTTCTAATCATTTGACTTGGATACGAGCTATTTTCATCGCCTATAAATATAGAAGTTTGCAGAAATAATCTTGTACAACCGTTATCAACACATCCACATATCTCCAGACCGCATCCGTAGTATTGTCCTGATGTTCAGTAGAAAGACAAACTACGTCGGAACTCTGGACGAAATCCTTGGATTTGTCGACGCACATCACCCGAGGGTGGACGTGCTTGTTGTGTGGCATCGTGGGTCGTTTGCGAACGTATCCAGTCGGGATTCGATTCTGCGATGGGTGAGTTATTCCAGCTGGTCGGATTTCTTCGCCAGACGAACGAGCACTGAGTCCTCGGGGATGCTGGCCGGGAGTACGTCAAGCAGGGTGATGTAGGGACGTTACTTCGCATCATGTGTAATCGGGAACGTTGGACTTCGGAGTCTGCTGTAGAGTGGAGTGATTCGGACTGGACACCGGCGACGAGCGATGCTGAAATGAGTGTTTCGACGTACGCGACGAGGACGCGCTACGTGCTGTGAGTCGACCGTGTACCTGTTTGTAGCGTGATTTATTAGTCTCCCCTCGGTTGGGCCGGTATGGTGGCTTGGAACAGACCGGATGGAGATTCTCGTGCCAAAGGTCTCTTGTTGGGTCTCAGTTATCGTGATGCGCTTGCGAACGAGCAAGGGACTTCGCTCGCTGATTTTAGCGAAGAGTTGGTCCCGCAATCGACTACGCTGTGGTCTGATTTCGTTCGCGCCGAAGCTAATGCTATCAAGGAGCGGAACGGCTTTGATGGGAGGACGGTCGCAACTGCGCTTGTTGATGCTATTTCTGAATCATCAGTCTTGCCCGGGATCCCCGGTCAAACGACTAGAGCACTTGATTTGATAGATGGCGGGGAATGCTGGGAGAGGTCCAGTGCGAAAGCTAGAGAGGGTGGATCGCCGAATTTTGAGCCGCTCGTTCGGAACTGTGCGCTTGCTCCTGCATTTCGATCATTTCCTGCGGAATTAGAATACGTTACTCTTCGGGCGACACGGATCACTTCAAATAGCACCACTGTTATGCATGCGAGCGCGGCGCTGACGGCTCTCCTTGCGGAACTCATCGTTCATGATAGCGAGGAGCACCACTTGGAGATCCTTGCGGATTTGCGACGGGGATATACGCTTGACCGCGATGGATATCTGCGTGCGGATCTTGATGGGGTTCACGATTCGATCGCTAAACTACGGGAAGATGATTCCAGAAGTGTAGCCGATCTCCCTCATTTAGAGAAGGGAATGAGGTCACCGAAACGGTTTCTCAGAGGCCTGTTACTCATCAGTTTTGGGACTGACGATGTGCAAACGGCGCTGACAGCCGCAAGAAACAGCGATTGTCATCCGAGAATCCTCACGCCTTTGGTTGGAGCGATCATGGGTGCGCGATTTGGGAGTGACGTATTCCCGGAGGAGTGGACGGGCCAGTTGGAGAGCGCCACGCAACTCTCTCGCTTGGGGACACAATTACTTCGTGTGGATCAACGTCGTAGTACTATACCGTCTCACGAGGATGTTCCGATCATTCACGGGCGGCCGATTGTCGGTTCGACGTATGTGAAGAGGTCACAGCGGTATCAGAACGCGGAGATGCTCCGTCCGGAACCGGCTCCGCACACATATTCCGGTACTTTGTCCCGAGACCTTACTCCCACTCAGGCTGTGTTCTTCGACTGGGAACACCGAGCGCACCGAGGAGTAACCGATTCCAACGTTTCTGGGAGTGATGAGTGGGTTCGAGTTCCAGAATACACACTTGTTGATGACGTTGAAGACCTCCCTCGACAGGACATGGATCGGTTACGAGGATTAGCTCGACGTGCCTGTGATAATGCGGCAGAGATGATCGAGCTGTACGAGGATACGTGGGAACAAACCCTTCACGATGATTTCCTCGGAGAAGAAGGCGAGCAGCGAATTTCGGCGCACCTTGGGTACATGATTCGGTCGATCAATCCGCTGCTAACCGATCTGGAAGAACAGTTGGCACCCGAGCGGTTGATCGGTTCGTGGGATGCTCTCCTAACCGTGACTCGACTGTTAGTGAAGTTAGAGGACTACATGACCGTCACGAGTGATCTCATGTACTGGAGTGAACGCGACTGGGAAGGGTATTCTGGACTTGTTCCTCGTATCCAGTTCGCTACTGGTGCAATACGGCAAGCTATCGAATCAATTCGGAGCTTAGTAATTCGACACCCAGAATATGATAGTAGAGACTGGCAGCGAGAAGGAGTACGAGCAGTCGAAATGGGATAGATACCTTACGTGTATCAACTATCTCATCTCGTGAGTTACACCAACGAATTCACATGCAGCTTCTATTCGTTCACAGTCAAGTGACCTTTGTTAACTATCTCGTCTGCAAATGACTCTTTGCTGATGGATATCCATATTCAGCAGACGGCTTTTGGCATATTTCGGATAGATCCATAACCGCTTCGGTAACTGCTCGCCCTGTACTGAACAATCACTACGGAGTCAAACAGCCTGTGATCGATTCTATGACACGCTCTCTCAAAAGTAGAGGAAGGCCGGCGCTAGTCTGAAGTACATGGACTTCGAACAAACAGATATGACCGATATGGATCGCCTTCGCCCTGATGGTGGAATTGACGTGTTGGATCCACCACCGACAGACATCATGGATGAAGAGACACTCGACCCAGCGGCGCTTGCCCAGAATGCACCTCGCCTCGAGACAGTTGTTCAACTCCTCAATCGGCCAGCGCTGGCTCGTGTGTACGTCTATGTCTGCTATTGGGGGCCCGTTTCGCCGCCGGAGATCATGGACGGACTCGAGCTGTCGAAATCAACGACCTACGAGTACGTCGACCAGCTGGTCGACCTCGGTCTCGTCGATAGGGATGACTCAACACGTCCACAGCAACTGACGGCCGATCCGATCATCATCGTCGAGCAGCACGTCCCCATCGTCATCACACCAACGGTCCTGCACGCACTCGCACTCCAGGAAGTTGACGAGGACGTCGAGTACTTCATGGACCGCTACGGTGCTGGCAAACTCATCGCTGCACTGCGAGGTTCAGGGCTGCAGTTTGCCGGGAAGACGACCCAGCGGATGGTCGCGACCGATATCGACGTTCGCGACACCGAAGCGATGATGATCATCTACGCGCTCGAGCCAGCACTGACTGTTGGCCGGACGCATGATCCGTTCTTCGAGCATCTGTTTCCAGATGTCCACGACCAGATGGATCTTTCTTCCCTCGACGAGGTAGATGGTGCCCCAGTAGAGTCAGATTCCCTCGAGTGAGGCCGTTGAATGAGTCAGGAAGTTTTTCTACCGACAATTAGTAGTACATCGATCCCATAGTACAACATAATATGTCGAGTAGTACTCGAGACCCAGAGGTCGTACGCGTCTCGCAGAAGGGACAGGCAACGATCCCGAAGCCGCTCCGAGAGAAGTTCGGGATCGACACCCCTGGTGAGGTGTTCATTTACGAGGAAAACGAGCGGATCATCGTCGAACCAATCCCGTCGCTCGACGAGTTAGGTGGGATTCACGCCGACACCGACCGCAACCGTGGTGACGTACTCGAGCGGGTTCGCGAACTGAAACACGAGGAACGCCAGCGTGAAGAGGCCCGTGCTGACCGACTCCGACCAGCTGACTCGGAGGATGAATGAGCGACCGGTACGTCTTCGACATCGAAGCAATCATCGCATACCTCTACGACGAGCCAGGTCGGAGCGTCGTCGAAGAGTATCTTCGAGACATTCGTGACGGGACTGTCGAAGGACTGTTGGCAGAGACCAACGCTGGTGAAGTACTCTATCTCGTTGCACGCTTCGAAGGAATTGACGACAAGCCCACGACAGACTCACTTCGGACTGCCGATCGTGATCTCCGTGCGTTTGAGCGGTGGGGGATTCAAATCGAACGCGCTGACTGGCGGCTTGCCGCCGAGGTGAAGGCGGATGGTCACATTTCATATGCGGACGCACATGGCGTAGCACTCGCCCACGAGCAGGATGCGACACTCATCGCCGGTGCTGATGATGACTTCGAGACGCTTCCGATCGACGTCGATGTCGTTCGATTTCGCGAGGACGGCGTCTAATCGCGGAACTGGGAGGCTACGTGTGGATGAGAGAACCAACAAAAGTCTCGTGCTGCCGCACCCGGGATTGGTTATTCTTGATCCGATAACTTCGTCGAGAGATGATCAAGGCGATCCTGTGCAGACTTTTTGCGAGACTGTGTAGCATCAGGAAGGTATTCCGCTTCTAAGAGTTCGCTCGCTTCAACAGCGACCTCGAGAACGGCCCCTTCGTGCTGAGCCTCCGGCGGCAACGTCGTTACGTCGATATCAAGTTGTTCGACGGTTTCACCGTTTTCCTCGAGCAAGAGCACTGCTGTCTGTCCGTCGACGATCCGGTCGAGGGTTGCGATATAGGTTTCAGTCATTAGCCGACTAGTGGTGCTGGAGCCACGTCAATCGACTGGGTGAGTGAGGCCTGTGTGTCGTCATCAGCTGGTTTCTCCTCGAGAATATCTGCAGCATCAGTCGAGAACTCGTGTTCTGTCTCGAGTTCTACATCGCTCCCGTCGGTCGTGAGCACGACATCGCCGTGGACGGCGGTCCAGTAGGTTTCGATTCCTCGATCGGCAAAGTCCTCGAGAACCTCGTCATGCGGATGACCGTACTGAGAGTCGTACGCACTTGAGATGATCACCACCTCCGGCGTCACCTGGTCCACGAATGGTGCTGTCGAGGACGTCGTCGAACCGTGATGACCCGCCTGGTATGCATCTGCCTCGAGTTGATCACTGTGTTCGTCGACCATTCGTTGTTCGGCGTCGGCTTCTGCATCACCGGTGGTAAGATAAGAGAACTCACCGAACTCGATACCGAGTGCCACACTGTTAGCGTGGAGGTCTGAGCCCGAGTCACCTACCGGTGGGTTGAGGACGTCGACGTTTGCGTCGCCGAACTCGAAGTGGTCTCCCTCTTCGACGACCAACAGTTCGACATCGTGCTCCTCGATCGCATCGAGATATCGATCGTACGTCTGGCTCGTGTGTGCGACTCCTGAGTCGTATGCTATTCCGATGCCATCACGTTCGGTCTCGTAGTGTTCGATAATCGCATCGTGACCGCCGATGTGGTCGGCGTGCCCGTGGGTCGCGACCAGGTGGTCGATGCGATCGACGTCCTGAGTCTCGAGGTACTCGATCACGCCGGAACCCCCCTGGCGCCAGTCGCCGGAGTCGATGAGCATCGTTTCACCGGAGGGTTCGATCAGGAGCGTGGCGTCGGCCTGGCCGACGTCTATGTGGTGGATCTCGAGTTCACCGTTAACGTCGGGAGCATCACCTGGGTCGGAGTCATCTGCTTCGGGCTCGTTAGTCGCTTCCGAATCAGTTTCGTCCTCATTGACTGTTGTATCGTCTTCGTCGCCGTTTGACTCGGCATCCTCGAGGTCATCATCTGTTTCTACGGGTGTTCCATCGTCGTCCGTTCCAGTCCCATCAGCACAGCCCGCAATGACGAACATTGCTGCGACGAGAACGATCAGAAGGAGTCGTTTCATTACCTTCGTGATGTGGTTACCACTACATGATAGTTCGGAGTTCCGTGGGATGGACCCCAGATACAGAGTTGGCGGATTTTCCGATAACCGATCAGAACAACGGAACCGGGTAGCAAGGATGGTGTGACTAATGGGTGTCAAGGTCAAGCCATCCCTGTCCCCCGCAACTGATCGGTCACGCCAACACTTGATAAAATACCCGATAGTTCTGATAATTGTAAGCGGTAACGGAGTCGGATGGCGGGTGTATGTCACGGTTGGGAGCATTGGTATGGCAGATACGTCCCGGCCCAGCGAGTACACTACTCAATCTCCAATTGTGTGCAGATGGGGTTTTATCCGATTATATAACTTGGTTTGTTTAGGAAAAGCGAGGGTATCATAGAACGATTCGCATGTGTTCTTTTCGCCCCACTCGAACTGAACTATCCGTTCACTATAGCTGCAAGTACTTCACCGAGATGTATGGTACTCTGCTCGATCACAACCGAAGCGACACCGAGTTCGAGAAGGGCCTCGAGGCTGTCGACGACGATGCTTCGATGTGGAAACTCGCGCTATATTGGGCGACCGAACGGCAGTTCTGGAGCCCCAGTAACGGTATCAGGGGTGCAATTCGCCTTGTGACAACCGTAGTGACATCCGTCGTGGCGTTGCTGACGCGACGAAAACATCACTCCCTATATCTAAAGAAGTTTAGTTTCGCCCAGATATATTCGATATTCCATATCATCGTCCGTTTCTTCCATCTTCATATCACTAACTTCGAATCGGTATACACATACAGTATTGGATATTTCGTCGTCATCCGTTATCTCTTTAGACAGCTTCTCTGCAGAGTCTGCAACATCTTGATAAGCCCGTAGTACAACACCGTCGTGAGCCGAAGGTTTCAGTGCTGCTTGATA
This sequence comes from Natrialba sp. INN-245, assembly GCF_009807105.1. Classification (NCBI taxonomy): domain Archaea; kingdom Methanobacteriati; phylum Methanobacteriota; class Halobacteria; order Halobacteriales; family Natrialbaceae; genus Natrialba; species Natrialba sp. INN-245. The sequence continues at coordinate 41,596 of NZ_WUBV01000009.1, forward strand.
GTATCTTGCTTGGCCATCAATATCGCTTTGTGGACCTACAAAAGCAGATAAATAATTTTTTCCATTGTACTCAATAATTTCTGGTCCATCAGGGTCATCTTTCTTTTCCTCTGCCTGATCTTCTCTTCTTTCTTCTATTCGATTATTCACTTCAGATTGAACCCAGTCTATCTGGTTTGTGACTAAATTATCCCAGTCACTTTCACCGGCTTTTGGAGAAATCGCCACTTGGTACGTTCCTTCTCCGAACCATTTAACCAGTCCTAACATAGTGGTTCGATACAAATCTTGGTAAATCTTATTTGAATCTGGAACGTCCTCCGGATCCTTCTTCCGTAACAACTCTTTTTCTAAGTCATCGGTGCTAAATCGATCTTCGCCGAATATTTCCCAAGCTTGAATATATCTGTTTGTTATACGCTCGACATCTGGCTTTTGTGACGCTGGGGCCATACATCTATATCTACATATGACCGTCATGAACATTTTCATAAAATATATGATTATAAATTCTGGCGATAGTGTAGATATCCTTGATAAACTTAATAAAATAAATCCAAACATCATTCTGACTATACACTCTATATTCAGCAGACGGTTTTTGGCCTACTTCAAATACATCGATAGCTACCTCGGTAACTGCTTGTCCTGTACTTATCGTTTGTTAGCTAGCCACAGGGAATATACGAACTATTCTGTGACACCCTGTAGGCAAATCGGAAAAATCGGAACCGACCCGGGGACGATTATGACAACGGCGGTCACACCGTTGTGTATGTACGAAGCACAGCGGAGACGACGTATCATCCGGTACGAGCTAAGCAAGCGGTTACTGAAACTCCGCGATGGGAATATCAAGCCGATCGTCGATCGATTGAGCAATGGCTTTCTCGACGGCGAATTGGTCGCAATTCGTAACCAAGGTGATGAGGCACTACTGTACGACAGACGCCGCACGAGCTCGCTCGAGGGCAGGCTACTCAGTTACGACGTCCACGTCCGGACCGATTTGGCTCACCTCTCTTTTAGCGATGAAATCTGGGTCGGTGACGATCTCGAAACGTGGTTTGAAGAGAATTGTGACGATCTAGACTGGGTGTACCATGCGTGGCGATGAACCCTGAAAAAGGCTCTAAAGCTCTGTAAGTGGTCGATCAACTGCCGATGGTTCCATCGTGTATGAGGGACCCTCGAGTCGACCGGCGGGGTAACGACGCCGGTGACCGTCGCACTGACCGGTCACGAGGCCCCCATAGACGTCGACGTTCGATCATCGAAGGACCAGGTAGCGGAAGCGGATGCGAGCGGTGGCGCCAGCATCGACGGCCTCGATCTCGAGTACCTCGAACCGAGAGCATACGAGTTCGAGCTACTGGACAACGACAGACGCGAGACGGGAACCCTGACGCTGTCGGCACTCGAGGACGACGACGAACTGCCCGTCGCCGTGCTCGATGTCGGGAATCCGATCGACGGAGCGACCGTCGATGTCGACACAAGGGAGTGGTGTTTCGGTGTCGAGGTCGAGACGGTCACCTCGAGGACCCACTCGATCTCGAACGGGATCGGCGCGTTTTCGAACGGCGACACCACCGGCTGAAGCGTGCGGATGGTTCCAATCGGGTCTACGAGCTGACCGACGGTATCGTACAGGGTCGCTCCGAACGGCACGAACACGATCCCGCCGGCATCTGCTCGCTGACGTGTTCTCTCGAGCGCGAGTCCACGATGCAGCTTAGACTGAAAGCCCCTGACGCGCTCGAGTCCCGCCACTGGCGAGACGCACGCGTCTCGCTGGCCTTCGCTCGTGTCACTCGCGAAGCCCTCGCTGCGCTCCTCACACAGTTGTGGTGCTTGCGTCGTCGGGGTTTCCCGAGCAACGGAAGGCGTCTGCGCCTTCCGAGCATCGCGAACGCGTTTGCGTTCGCTCAACGCGTCAGCCCCTTTCGATCCCACCCACGTGGTTCGATCGGGAGCTGTCCTGGGCGGTTGAGTGCTCCCCGTTTACGGCCCGCTCCGCTCGTCGCTGCCGTCCGTCGCGTACTCACGGCTCACTGCGTTCGCCGTTCGCCTCGAGGCGCTCCCGGTGGTCGCGCCTCGCATCGCTCGCGACCGACCATTCCGGGCGGGCTTCCGCTCCAGTAGGTGCGGTTCCTGCCGGGCATCTGGTTTCGGCGCCAGCACCAAGCGCGCTTTCGGTTGCGTCTCACTCGCTCCGACCGTCGCTCGCTCGACGGACACGAAACCGGCTTGTGTGCTGGCCGCTCGCTCCGGACGGGTCGAACGCGCGGTGCTGGTTGATCTGCTTCATAGGCGCTCTCGCTCGCGCCCCAGAGGGACGCGAGCGAAGGCGCGAGCGAGAGCGCAACGATGATAAGACGGTCGACGTCGGGAGCCACGGCTGGAGAGTCGTGGTGTCGGAAGAAGACGCCGAGTGAGCGCCTTCGGAGTAAAACGCAATGTCTAGTAAGCAGTCAGTCAGTAAGGTCGTTTCGGTTGATGAACAGGCATACGAACACGAACAAGAGCAGGCTCGCGGAGAGCACGAAGACGTCGTCGACGAAACCCCGGAGTTTCGGGCGACAGTCGAGATGGAGATCCAGGCGAAGGTGGATGCGAACCATCCTGAAGGAATCACGGACACCAGCGAGGAGCGGATCTACGGCGCAACCCTGGCTCAAGAAGAGCGCATTCAGGCTCGAGAGGAGGAACTCGAGCGGATCAGTGCACAGGCCGAGTTTGGGAAACAGGATGGGCGAGCACGGCGTACGCGGAGAGCCGTCAAATCGATGCGGAGTGACGAGCGGGCAGTTGACCAGGTTGATCCCCGAGAGCAACTCGAGTGTGAGCAACTGGCGGCGGTCAATCAGCAGGCACAGCGGGTGGCCGACGACGTCAACGGAGGATACACACGGGCAGTCATCGCAAAGCGGATTGCCAGCCGGGTCCGCGAGGGCACGGAGCTGTTCGAGGCGGTAATGGCGACGAAATCGGAACTTCACCACGAAGCCGGGACGATCGTTCCGATTGGAAGACTCGAGGAGATCAATCGTGGCGAGGTCAGCGTCGAGGGGCGTATCATCGACCTGTGGGAACCTGCGTGTCCGAGCCAGCAGCAGGTTGGGTTGATCGAAGACGAGACGGGACGAACGAAATTCACCATCTGGAAAGCGAGTCGGCAGACGATGGTCAACGAGGATGATCGGGTACGATTCAGGGCTGCGGCGAAGAACTGGTACAATAGTCGGTGCTCGATCGCACTCACCCGGTGGTCGGAGATCGTCTTTCCAGAGCGCGACTTGTGGTAAAGATAGCCGTTCGCGGCCCCTTTTTTGCTGATGTGTGCGATCACCGCCGCCGCCCACCACCTCCACGTTCCGGACTGCTCACGGCCTCCGGCCGTTGTGCGGTCGGGCTTTCGCCTACTTGGTCTTTTGGTGAGGCCGCTCGAGCAGTATCTGTGAGCGCGTGAACCTGGGTTTTCCAACGTCCAATATCGACCGTCGCGACTTCGTCCTCGATCAGTTGTAGCTGATGTCGATACTGAGATATTTTTAGGGTGAGAATTCCCGCGCCAGCAGGCTACTTTTGAAGTTGCCTGGCGTCCCCGTGCTGGCACTGATGTCCAGTGTGTGTAGTGAACTGACGATGCAGTCAGTCTAGGATGGCACAACGATGACGACCACGAAGACCTTGAGACAACTCACTTCCAGATCGAGACTGATGAAGACCTAGTCCACGAACCAGGACGCCTCGAGGCGGAAGCGCCACTGAGTGTTCTGGAGACCTGCCTGCAGCGACTCCCTGGAAAGCTCGAGGAGACACTTGCGGGCTGAACTTGGCTACTCTTGATCCGATAACCTCGTCGAGAGACGATCGAGGCGCTCCTGGGCAGACTCTTTGCGAGACTATGTGACTTCAGGGAGCAACCGACTGAGTTCGCTTCGGTAGCTGGTTGACGATAGCTGGCATCAGGCTGGTCAGCCAGTCAACGAGTAGACAAGCCAGTGTCGGGCGCGATCCAGCTGGCAAAAAACCCACAACAGCGACGAGAACGAAGGAAGAACCCAGAACTGTTTTTCGACGGGGCTATGCTATCGTTCACCTTGGTAAGATGAAGGCTCCGGACGATCAGGACTTCATAACTGTCATCAGTGAGTTTGAGGACGGTGAGTTCGGGTTACCGCTTACCGGGACCGGACCCCTCTATTCCGTCCACACTGCTGACGGCGGGACATACAACCGGCAAGAACGGCAAGGTAAGAAGCAGTAAGCCCAGTCTATCGCGTTACACTACTATACTTTAGAATTCCGTTTTGTGAAGGTTTGAATTGCCTGTCTAATCACGGTGATTGAATTATTCACTCGATCATCCGCGACACGAGTGATACCTTGAGGGTAGTATTGCGATTTATATCCGAAGATTTTGTTCATCGCCTTTCGTGGAACTGAGATTGATTCGTAGTTGATTACTGTATAGATGAGGCTAGACGGAGCGCCACCCCAGAAGGTAGTGCTGACCCACTTCTCGCTATCGTCGAATGTCTTACCGACTCGTCCCATCGAAACGTACTGGCCATTATTGTAGAACAGGAGCAGATCTCCCGGGGTCATTTGCTCGAACGTCCTCCTATTACGTGACCCATCTCTTGTCCCCCAGAAGCGGGCCTCCCTTTGACCTGACAGCTCCGGGGCGCATTCGGGATACTCGGCGAGGTCGACCGGGTCTGCCATGGTCCGCTCGAAGTTTCCGTGGTCAAACGGAACCAGGAAGACATCTCGTGAGGATGAATTCGTACCCCTGGACTTTCCAGCGTTTGAATCGAGATGATCTGATGGCTCCATGTAAGTCTCTGTCTTCGATTCGTTGATACTTGGCTTCGTGGTTGTCGACTTCTTTTCGTCTGTTCGGTGCATATTGCTCCTGGTTTCTGGTCCAGTCAAAGGTTCTTGGTTCTCGTTGAGTACATCCTTCAGTGCCTGTTTTACCACTGGGAGGAATTCCGAATGCTTCACCGTTCGCTGTGCCCAGTGGAGGGTAATGATCACTGGCCAGTCGGTGTCAAATTCACAGCGACCGAAATCTTGGGAGACCTTGAGTCGTCTCGCTTTACCAGCGCTGACACCCACGGCCCGAAGAGTTCGCTCCGTGGCTGCGGCACCGAGGGTTACAATCACTTGAGGGTCGACAGTCGCTATTTCGTCCTTGAGGTAGAACAGACAGTGTTGTGCAGCACTGTTCTTATCGAACAGAGCGGAGCCCTTTTCGTCTTCAGGACGGCATTTTAGCGAGTCAGCTATCCATGCATCATCCAACGCCAACCCGAACGGGTCGAGATACTGGCGTTGAAGAAATCGACCGCCCTTCCAGCCCTGGAACTTCCGGGTGTACTCCTCGTTGTAGGACGCCCAGGTCTCGTACCGGCCCCAATCGATCGAATGACTTGGCTCCTCAGTGACGAACATTACCTCCGCGTCGGGATTCGACAATCCGGGGTTCACACACCATCCTTCCGTGGCTTCGTGGGCGGGACAGGATGCGCATGGACCGTCCCCTTCCTGGGCATTCCGAACGATTTCGTCAGCGAGATTCATAGCTTCACCCCGCTAGAATCACAACTGCACCAGGGACACTGTTTGTCCTCTTCCGATGGTTGGTATCTGAGATCGCACTCATCACAGACTACCAGGTGATCGTCGGTAAACGAAGTGTACTCTGCGTTCAGTACCGTAATGATATGTCCATCAGTACTGACCAGAATGGTCCTGCTGGGCGGATGAAGTTTTGTCAGCCCACCTCGAGTTACGTCACCGACGTAGACCCCCTCGAGCCACGCTTCGGCGAGTGCTGTGTTCTGGAAGTTTCCTCGCTGAAGCCATCTGAGCTTTGCATGGTCTGTACTAATGGGCATGTCTTCGATGCTTCTGGACTGAATGGTCTGGTGGCTCTCGTTTGGGGTCGTTTCTGTGAGGTTTCTGGTTGACATTTGAATCAATCTACTCAGTTCCGCTCAAACTGCTGTTTCGCTTCGTTCACGTTCTCGTTCACCGCTTGCCGACTCACGCCTCTGACCTCTCCCCACTCAGTTTGGGTTAGCTGTAGCGAGGGCGGTAATTCCTCGACCATCCAGTAATCCAGCGTCGCGGCACTCGATCCGAGTTGTTCTGCGAGGAGCTGGAGTTCTGCCTTTGCCACCAACCGTCCGATATCGACTGGTGTCAACTCATAGGCGCCTTCTTCAGGTGGATTGAGATAAGAATTGAATACGTTCTTCTCGCCATCGTCAACGAGGATACGACCACTAATACTGGCCAACCCGTATGCATAGTAGATAATCTCAATCTTCCATGCGACATCCTCATCGATCGCTCGTTCGACCTCAATTGCCCTCGCTGTCTCGAATAACGAATCCTCGACATCGAGTTCAGGATCTGTTACCTTCGGTTCTCCATATCCCTCTAACAGCGTTTTCATCTCCGTAAGATTCTGCCAGTATCCTTCTTCTTCCTCGAGGAGCAATCGCCCATCTTCGTCTAGCGGGCAATCGAATGTCGCTGGTGTTGCTCCGATCTCCAATAGCTCCAGTGCGATACCTCCCATCTTATGAACTGCTTCCAATTGTCTCTCGATAGCAACCATATATTGACTAAAGATATAGAACTATTTAATTCTTTCCCCTCTGTATCTCTTTGATGGTTCTGATAGAAGTACATAGCAAGCTATACTTGACTAGTTGGTGGCAGGATTTCGTGCCTATTGAACCACCACCACCCACCACCTCCACGTTCCGGGCTGCTCACGACCTACGGCCGTTTCGCTGCCGGGCTTTCACCCAAGACTCCAACCGATATTTTATTTTGTTTACCAGTCAAAAGACAGACTAACTCGATGAATAAAGCAGCGCTGTGGGACTCATGGCTTGAAGAAACGCTCTTACATGATCTCCACTCTTCTGAGGAACCAGATCCAGTCCCGCTTTTCGAGACGACTGATCACGGACTTGAAACGAGCAGTGCACTAGGGAGCTACAAGTGGGGAAAGAACGATGGTGAGTACCTCTATCTCATATACCTCTTAGACGAGCCAGTCACAGATGCACAAAGCGTGGTCCCCGTGTACGTGGGTGAATCAAGCAACATCAGCTCACGGATTGGGCAACATTCCCGAAAGATTCGCGACGCGCTCCCTATTACAGCATGGGAAGACAACGACCAGTGGGGAGGTTTTTCGAAATACGATCAGATCGCAGCGGTCGAAGAACGCACAGACGACCCGTTGTACGTCTGGATCATCGACGTCGATGATCTCGAGTGCGGTCCATATGGCTACGAGACCTATCGCCAGGAACTTGAGGCGAAACTCGTTGGATTGGTTCACGCACAGTCTCTGTTCGAACGTATCTTCGCCAATCGCGAATTCGTTCCAAATCGAATTCTACACGAAATCGGAAAAGCGGGCCCTGAGTGGGTAGCAGAGGAAATTACGCCGCGGTCTGCACAATCGGGGACTCACAAACCAAATACAGAAGACGGTCTCCCGACGAAAGCCGAGTGCTGGAGGGCATGGACAGAAGAGTACATCTTAGCAGACATTCAGAGCAATACACGATCGGATCCAATTCCACTTTTTGAAGTGACCGACGATTTGCGGGTTCGAACAGACAATAACGGGGTACTCCAGCGCTCTGCAGAGATCGATGCACGGATTCGCCGTGAAGGACAACAGTGTGTCAATAGCGACGGAATCCATGAGGATGGCTGTGACGGATTGTTGTACGTGATGTACCAACTCAAGGAGCCTGCTTCGGCTGCGACTCCTTCTGATATCGTCCCTCGCTACATCGGTAAGGCAGAAGCATACGGAAAAAAGCGAGAGCTCAGTTCGAATTTTACAGAAATCGCATACGAACGGAACGCGACACGAAGCTTTGCACGATGGGGTGACGGAAACTACTGGCACGTTGGGGAGCTCTCGATGGCACTCGCCGCCGAAGACGAACGCAAGCGACACTGGAAGAAAGCGCTCTTTGAACCAGGCTCACAAACATTATCGCAACGGACGTATCTCTGGGTCCACGCGTGGAACAGTGAAGAAGACACCAGTCCGTATCAAACACCCGCGACACTCGCAGAGGTCGAAGCATTGCTGATCGGGACCGCGTACGATGCGTATCCAAACCATCTCCTGAACAAGAGTGGAACACCAGACGACGCACCGATCAAATTGGAGACGCCAACGTCTGCAGACTAGTAACTGTCTGCCCAATACTGGGCGATCACTATAGAGACAAAAGGGGACGTGCTCTCTTCGATGAGTCATTGCCTGTATAAAACGGTGGTGTCTGAGTATCCTCACTCCGAGTCGGCGTTCGGGCGGGCCTCCAGTGTGAACTCGAGCATTCCAATAGCAGCGATGCAGTCGGGACAGTACGTCCTCGTAACAGCTGCGTAGCGGTCGGCGAGTTCGTGGCAGGGTTCGCTCGAGAGGTAGATCACCCGTTCGGCCGGGATCGGTTCGCCACACCGATCACAGACGAGCTCAGTGAGATCGTCATCGGATCCATTCGCGGGGATCTCGCTGGAGCTCATTCGTGGTTCCTCCTTGTGTGTCGCCACTGGCGACAGAGTGACTGACCACTTTGGATCCGGCTTGAGACCTGTAGACGGGCGCGATTCGGAGGGGAACGGGGACTCAGCCAGGGCTGTAACTGATTGTTGGCGATACTCAACCGTCGTGCGAGACCTTTTTGTCTCGGTAGGAGTAACGAAAGCATGGCAGCCAAACGCCGCGCGTTTGGAAGCCACCGTCTCGGGTGTGGTAGCACCCGGGGCATTTCAATACGCAATGCCCCCGCGTCCGCTGTTTTGGAGCGCGATGGCTTCCATCCCAATGGATGTAACCTACAATAATATAATTTCTGGTGTGTCGGTAATGAAGTTGATTGTCTGAAGGTCGGAGAACGCTCGAGTCAAATAGGATCTGTTGAAATCCTCAGGAGACGACAAGAGGTGAATGCTGAACATAGAGCGTGTAGTCAGTAGTGGCTACCGTTGATTTCGACCATTACAAACGAAGCAGTGGTTCAGCAGCGAGGGATATGGACGAACTCTGATCAACACTAAAAGAACTCTATGAGTGCTGAGAACTTGGATTTGCGAGTACCGCGATTAGATAGATGGGCTTATCGAATCCTTACAACATTCTAATGTTTTCACTGCTGACAAATTATATATCAGAAACAATTCGCAGAAGATTTGACTATTTCTCAGGCCGGATCTTCCTCATATGTTGCTATCACCAGTACCGAGTACTCCTCATCAGTCAGCCAACCAGCCAGCCATTCTTCAGCCCACTCGCGTTCAATGTAGAATGCGCCAACCGCACCGTCAGATAACGAATCAGGATCAGGATCACCAACAGCATACACGAACAGATCGTCCGGTGCTTCGTCCGGATGCTCATCGACAAGCCATGCATAGGCATCAGCGACCGCGCCCAGCTCGTACTCCTCGGCATCGATAACGCCCTCCGTCTGATAGTAGAAATACCACGCCTGATCACTCGAATCAGATATATCTAACACTTCTATGCCGTGCGCTTCTCCAATCATCTCGGCCCACTCAGCTAATAGACCGGTTAATTCGTCGGCGGGAGTTTCATCCTCTGGCTCATATTCTTCGAACTCCCAGGGATCAGCAACAGTGCATACGTTATTCTCGTCCATCGCCCATGATTCTATTCGGCACGTATGACATCCACCATCAATATCAATTGAAGCAGTGTCACTGGATCCACTGATATCGGACACGTCAAGAATCACGTCGGACTGAGTCATCCACCATACGACGCGATCCAAGTCAGTATCGGATGTTGAAACATCGAGTTCAAGAGTTGTAGATTCGTCAGCACCAAGCTCGCTCGTGTCTGGCCGGGAGCCATCGACAGTTGGCGGTTCAGGGCCGTCATCAGTGACCGTTACGTCCCAGCGAGAGGCCGCATTATCGACACTAGTAGTTACAGCTGCGTCCACGGTATACGACCCCTCGGATTTGAACGTGTACGTGAAGTACTCGCGGCCAACATCGTAGAAATATGTGCTGGACCGTGGACCCATCGGCGTCGTGATGTACTCGCCATCGACATACCAGTGTGTGATTCCCTGATTCTCCACCAACTCGTCATCGATTTCGAAGTGAACCCTTGTCTCCGGTTGAACCGTTAGTTCTTGATCACGTTCGGGATACGCGTATTGGCTGTCGAACTCGTCCACACCGAGAACATCGACTGTTATCTCTGCTACGTCCGCCTCGGTTTGAAGTCGGGCTGGAAATGAGTCATCGTCTCGTACCGGATACGTCCGGAACTGCAGAAAATCGACTTCTCGTGTCTCCCTTGCCTCGACGGGGATCGTTCGCTGACTCACCACTTCCTCATCCTCTCCTACGACGAAGTCCAGTTCAACACGCTCATCACCGGATCCATTATTCTCAAGTTCGCCGGCCATATCGAGAAGATCGCCACCTTCCAGCGGAGTGTTTGTCTCGGTGATCTCAACTGAGATGTGATCGGTTGCTTTCCTTCTACGTGACACGATCGGCAAAGCACTGATCCCGGCCCCCGCCCCTATTAGATATTGCCGTCGATTCATGCCCCCAATTACGAGAACCATTAACAACAATCTTACATAGATCGCGTATTAGTTAATTCTCCACAGCTAACGAACCGAATTTGTCACCACACCGAACGTTAGAAATTCGCAACACTTGGCTGCGAGGGACACAATCATTGGTGGATTGGACGTAACGCGGGACCGGAAAATTCTGTTACTGGTGGTCGTCTACTGTCGCGAGCACCAGCTGTAAATATTGCTCACCCGTGATATCACCCTGGTTGTATTGGTGGGCCCACTCGGATTCGATGTAATACCAGCCGCCAAAGGTACCATCTTGTTCATAGACATCAACGGTCAACCAATCAGGTGGGTCCTCACCGTTCTCGACGTAATGGGCGTAAGCTTCCCCGACTTCATCAATCTCCATCCGTAATACATCAACATCACCCCTCCAGTTGCTCGCCACTTGAAGATACCCTTCAACGCCTCCAATAACAGTATTTTCTTCGTAGCTGATGATATCTACATTCGCTGTCTGGTCAAGGTGGGTGGCCCACTCGTCAGCAGTGAGTGCCTCTGAAATCACGTCGTCGTCTTCGGTAGGATGCGGGGTTTCTTCGACCTCCCACGGACTAGCCTCAATAACGACGTTGTTCTCTGTAATCACCCACACGGTAGGGGCAGAACCGCCCTGTGTAACACTTGCTGACGTATCCTCACTTCCGCTGATGTCAGATACCTCTTCGATATCCGACGCACCTTCTTCCCACCAGACGACGCGATCAAGATCGTCATCGGGACTCGCAATATCGAGTTCGATGTCGTATTCCTCTTCTGAGTCCCATCCAATTATCTCTGGACGGACTTCCTCGACAGTTGGCGGCACAACACCGTCAGGATCAACTGAAATCGTCCACTGATACGTATAGTTGTGATCCTCGTTGTCGACAGCAGCAGCAATCTCGGAGATACCTTCATCCGAAAACGTGTTCACCCAGTACTCATAGCCGTTAGGCGGCTCATCTCTTGGATACTGCGGCTCTGACGATTGATGCTCATGCTCGCCATCAAGAAACCAGTGAGTGTTTCCGTAGTCGTCCGGGATGGAATCATCGACTTCAAACATCACATCAGTTTCCGGCTGTACTATTACGTCAACATCGGGATTCACGTACTCTTCACCGAGTTCTTCAACACCGAGCACCTCGATCTCCTGTCGGTCCGAAGTACCTTCACCTCCAACACGGACAGTAAATTCAACATCTGCCGTCACTGGATATACTCGATGCTGAAAGTCGATATATTCTGTTTCTTCAGGGCTAACAGTAACGGTTTCGCTCGTAGATTCGATATCTTCTACAAATAGTTCGATATCGAAGTTACCCAACGAATTCTCCTCGTTCGTTACGCTTGCTGATACCTCGAGGAGGTCGCCGCCTTCAATAGGAGCATTCGTCTCGGTGATATCGATCGAAATCGGGTTTATCTGTCCGAACGCGACCGGCACACTCAGACCGATACTTGCTCCGATATTTGATAGGTATCTCCTTCGATTCATATTACTACCTCTTTGGCCAGATATCGGTCTCAGTGGAATGTGATTGAACCATTGCAGACCCATAACTGTGCCGTGGCTGAATCAACCGATAGAATCTACCGGCCATGACCACCGGCGTTAGGGGCGGTAACATCGCGAACTTGATGCGTGCTCGATTGAGCGTTGACTGATGGCTACATTCATATCCGAGTGTTCGGATAAATTAACGGTGCTAATGCTTCCGGTGAACCAGAACGTCTTCCGCTCACCCCCTTCCATCTGATATGAGAAACTTCTGGTTTGATCAGACTCATGAGGTTCTTCGATGTTATCTTCGTGGATATGGCCGCCTGTTACCGAGACAGCGATCTCCCGAGTACAGTTCGAACAGCTTTGGAACGTGATCGATGACTCATACCACGGATCAGTATCCTCCTGGTGATATTCTTCCGGAAGTTCTTCACACGTGAGCGAGAGTGTTTGACCAACTTCTGTTGGATTCTCTTCTAGACATCCGGGACCTTGGTCCATCGTACTATCTGTATCGAAAGACGAACGGTAGCAGTGTGGAACTTCTGCGTGTTCGATTGATCGTTGGCTAATGGCAATATTCATGTCTGCGGGCTCTATATCTATACCACTGATACTTCCAGTGTACCAGAACGTTTTCCGTTCGCCTGATCCGATGGTATATCCAAGTGTCCTCGTTTGATCGGATTCGTGGGGTTCTTCCTCGTTGTTCTCGTGGATATGTCCATCTGTGATCCGACCCGTCAGATGGCGGCCACAGGTCGAACAGTTTTGGAACGTGATCGATGACTCATACCACGGATCAGTATCCTCCTGGTGATATTCTTCCGGAAGTTCATCGCACGGAAGTGAGAGAGTCTGTCCTCTCTCTGCTAAATCTCCTTCGAGACATTCATTATCTCGAGCCACTGCATTACCCGAGACAGCAGAGAATCCTGCCAAGGATCCCACAGCACCCAGTATCGTTCGCCGATCCGGTTTCGTACCGGTATCATCGGTCGTGGTCATATACTCGCCCTCTGAGCCGTAACTGGCTCAGATTTGAACTGCCCACTACACTCATCTTAATACTTGTCGTATTGATAGATAAATCGGACAATCAGACCCATGATTTGGTCAAAGAATGATAACGATAACACCATGAATATTAGTTGTTTATAAATCCATTAATTTTGTTGCTGGAGAAATTTGGGTCTTGTTATCCTGATATCAAACGACCCTTGGCGGCTGTCTCGAGGTTGCAGAAGTCGAAGTTGCTGATCCTATTGACCTCCCGTCACTCTACAACGATATCGACTCCAAGCACTGAACGAGTTGTTTACGTTACGATCTGAATCCGCTGTCGAGCAGCTCACGTTCGAGTACACAGGGTACTCGATTGTGGTTTACGGGAGTGACGAGGTCCGCTCCATCTAAACGGCTTTGTTGAATCGCTGTAAGGCGGTGGATTTCACTGTTTGACGGCACGTTTGATGTTGTAGACGACACACATCAGAGCGATTTCACGGAA